>NZ_JAYRCW010000007.1:0-49409 GCF_041909755.1 Sandaracinobacter sp. | reverse complement strand
GGGCCGCGACGAGGCCAAGGCCAAGGCCGAGGCGCTGGGCGCGAAGGTGGCCGGCAGCGTCAGCGCGAAAACCGACATTCTCGTGGCCGGGGCAGACGCAGGCTCGAAGCGCGCCAAGGCCGAAGCGCTGGGCGTGCAGGTGATTTCAGAGGCCGACTGGCTGGAAATTCTGGCCACCAACAGCTGACCACCCGCAACGTCACTCCGGGTTTGACCCGGGGTCCGGCTTCTCTGCGCAACGGCTCCGTTCCACTACAAACTGTCGATCTGCCACCCGCGCCCGGCCGTCTCCCGCCGGGCCCCCCGCAGCGCGGCGCGCCGGTTCGCAGGCGCCTCCTTGCGGAACAGCAGCACAGGCCATTCGCGGCGCGGCGAGCGGTTGATCAGCGTCAGCCCCTGCGCGCGATAGGCGGCGATCACCTTCGGCGCCTGCGGCTGCAGCAGCCCCGCCAATATCAGGTGCCCGCCGCGTGCCACCACGGCCGAAACGGAAGGCGCCAGCGCCACCAGCGGGCCGGCCAATATGTTCGCGAACACCAGATCATAGGGCGCCCGGCCCGCGATCAGCGGATGCTCCACGCCTGGTGCCGCCATCAGGGTGATTTCGCCCGGCCCCCGCCCAAGGGGCACGCCGTTCAGCCGGGCATTCGCCACCGCCACCCGGGCAGCGATCGGATCCAGGTCGGCCGCTGTCAGCCGCGCCCTGGGGAACAGCCTGCGCGCCGCGAACGCCAACAGGCCCGATCCCGTGCCGACATCCAGCACATTGCGCTTGGTGCCCTGCTTCGCCAGCCCCGTCGCCACCGCGATGCAGCCCGCCGTTGTCGCATGCTGGCCGGTGCCGAACGCCAGCCCCGCATCGATGCGGATCGGCCATTGTCCGGGCTTGGACGTGCCCGCCCATTCGCCGGTGTGGACATGGAATCGCCCGATATCCACCGGCTCCAGCCCGGCCTGCGACAGCGTCACCCAATCCTCGTCCGGCACCGCAGACAGCATCGGCGCCAGCCCGGACGAGGGCGCGAGCGCCCGAAAGGCCGCCAGCAGATCGTCAGACGGCTGACCATCGCAGTAAAGCCGCAGCTCCCACACATCGTCCGCCTCTGCGGCGGCCAGCGTGGGGGCCGGGTCAAAGCCGGGGAAGGGCTCGTCCATCAGCGCGGCGGCGTCAGCCTCTGCACGGGTGCAGGGCAGGGTGGCGATCACCGCCGTCACAACAGCGCCTCGACAGCGGATATGGCGGCGGCGCGGCGGTCTGCCCAGTTGCCGGAAATCGTCAGCGGCCGGATGCCCCGCGTCTGGAATTCCGCCGCCACCAGCTCGTGAAACCGCATCCGTTCCCCATCGGCCCCGAACATGCGCACCGGGTCCGCCACGAAGGGCACGTCCGGCAGCAGCAGCAGGTGAAGGTCCGCCCGGCTGTCGCGCGCCGCCAGAATAGGATCCCGCCCGCCGAACAACATGCTGGCCCAGGCGGTGGTCATCACGATGTCCGTGTCCTCGATCAGCACCGGCGGGTTGGCCGCCGCTGCCTGATCGGCCGCGATCTCATGCCCTTCCGCGATGGCATAATGATCCTCCAGCGTCAGGTCGCGGCGCAGCCGTTCGGTGTAGGTGCGGCCGAATTCCGGCACCAGCAGGCCGCGGAACTGCCGCGCCAGCTCGGCCGAGAGGGTGGATTTGCCCACCGATTCCACCCCCGACAACACCACCCGCAGCATCAAGCCATTCCCCGTTCCGCCCGGCCCCACGCCCGCCAGCCATAAAGGGCAACCCCCAGCAGCACCGCATAGACCGCACTCGTGAACCACAGGCCCTGAGAGGCATAGAGCCCCACCGACACAAGGTTGACGAGGCACCACAGCGCCCAGGTCTCCACCCGGCGGCGCGCCTGCCAGAACTGCGCCGCCAGCGCCAGTGCCGTGTTCGCGCTGTCCGCGAAGGGAACGGCGGCGTCCGTCGTCAGGTGCAGCAGCGCGCCCACCAGAAGGGCCAGTTTCAACGTGCCGGCCAGCGTCAGCCAGCGGTCCCGCCGCGTCATCCGCAGCACCGGCACCTCGCCGCTGGCCTCCATGGACCGGCGCCAGTTGATCAGGCCATAAAGGTTCAGCGCCAGGAACAGGAACTGCAACCCGAAGGCGGCATAGAGATGCGCCTGCCAGAACACCGCCGCATACAGGCAGACGGCCGCGATCCCGAAGGCATAGTTCCACAGCGACCGCCGGGCCACCAGCCACACATTGGTCAGCAGCAGGGCCGACGCCAGCGCTTCCAGCTGCCAGCTCATGCGCGGCGGCTCCCCCCAATGGCAGGTTGCCGAACGGGCCTGCGATATCCAAGGCTTCGGCGTCGAAGGAAGGGAAGGGGTGCCATGTCTCGCAAGCGGTGGCGGCAAAGGCATATGTCTGTCAATTCGGAGAAATCCGGTGCTTGATCCGGCGAAGGACGGCAAGCCTGCGCTGCAGGCGCTGATCGCGCGCGGCCTCGGAGAGGCCGTGTCGGTGGGCGAAGTCAGCCAGTTGTCGGGCGGCGCGTCCAGCGCGACCTATCGGGTGGAGGTTGAGGATGGCTGCGGCCTGCGCCAGCTGATCTTCCAGCGCACCGCCGGCGACAATGGCAACGGCATCCCCCGCCGCGTGCAGGCAGAGGTGCAGACGCGCGCCGGAGCGCTGGGCGTGCCAGTCGCCCGCGTGATCGCCACCACGGTCGCGGAAGATGATCTGGGCGACGGGGCCGTCACCGAGCTTGTCGCGGGCGAGGCGCTCGCGCCGCGATGGCTGCGGCTGCCCGAATATGCCGCCGCACGGGAGGCGCTGACGGCGCAGTGCGCTGAAGCGCTCGCGAAACTACATTCCGCCCCCGTCGGGCACTGGACGGATCTGCCGCTGAAGCGCGGGTCCGGCGCGGAGCTGCTGGCCGACATGTTCGGCTGGTATCGCCGCATCGGCGTGAACGTGCCGGCCTATGATCTCGCCTTTGCCTGGCTGAAGCCGCGCATGCCGGCGACGCCCGCCACCTGCCTTGTCCATGGCGATTTCCGCTCGGGCAATTTCCTCGTCGGCGCGGATGGCCTCACCGCGGTCCTCGATTGGGAACTGACCCACCTGTCCGTCCCGGCGGAAGATCTGGGCTGGCTCTGCGCGCAGGCCTGGCGCTTCGGCCAGTGGCAGCTGCCCGTGGGCGGCTTCGGCACGCGGGAGGCATTGCTGGAGGCCTATGGCGGCGGCGTCACGGCGGAAGAGCTTCACATCTGGGAAGTCTATGGCAATCTGAAATGGGGGATGAGCTGCCTGCAGCTGGCGGACGACCATGTCTCGGGCCGGGTTCCCTCGGTGGAGCGCGCCGCCATCGGCCGCCGCGTCACCGAGGTCGCCGCAGACCTCACCTACCTTCTCGCGTTCGGAGAGCTTTGAGATGAGCCACCCAACCGCAACCCAGCTGATCGAGGCGGTGCAGCTGTTCCTGAAAGAGGCGGAAGGGGAGCTGAAGGGCCGGCTCGCATTCCACGCCAAGGTCGCCGGAAACGCGCTCGCCATCGTGACGCGCGAACTCGCCCAGCAGCCGGACGCGGCGGAGCAGCAGGCGCTTGCTCCCTTCGGCGGCGCAGACAATCTGTGCGAGGCGCTGCGCGCCGGCGCGATCGATCCCGAGGACAAGGCGCTGCTGAAGGCGGTCCGGCAGGGGGTTCTCGCCCGGCTCGCGGTCGACAATCCGCGCTACGCCACATTCGCGCGGCTGAAGGAAAGGGACATCGCATGAGCTTCCCGCCCGCCAATTATCATGCCGACATCGATCCGACGGGCGCGCGCATCCGCGACCTCAGGGACAATGGCCCCGACGGCCCGGTCGTCATGCTGAACCTGCTGAAATTCAAGGACAGGGCGGATTATCCCGCCGGCCATCCCGACGAAGGCTCGACAGGCGCCGAAGCCTATGCCCGCTACGAACGGCTGTTCACGAAGACGGTCGGCGCCGTCAGCCAGGCCCAGCCCATGTACGACGGCCCGGCCATGCGCATCCTCGCCGGGTCCGACGCCGACGGCGACTGGGACAGGATGCTGATCGTGCGCTATCCTTCGCGCCAGCATTTCCTGGCGATGATGGCGGATGAAACCTATCGCGACGGCCTTGTGCATCGCTATGCCGCGCTGGAACGGACGATCCTGCTTCAGTGCGGCGCGAATGAAGTGGCCTGATGGGCCATGCAGCAGCGGCATGGCTGCCACAGTCGTCAGGGAAGGGGCCGCCCGTCGGGCCTCAACTGTTGCAATGCCGCCCAATTCGCATCAATGCAGCCTGCGATAAGGGGATAGAAGGGATACCAAGGGCCAATGGCTAGCCGTCCGCTGTCGCCGCACCTCTCCATCTGGAAATGGCGGGTGCATGCGATCACATCCATCACCCACCGGATCACCGGCAACGGGCTCGCCTTCGCGGGCCTTTCGGCCTTTGCCTGGTGGCTGGCCGCCGCCGCCACCTCCCGCGAAGCCTATGAGACGTTCCAGGCCTTCGCCGGCAGCATCTTCGGCTGGGTCCTTTGGGTCGGCCTCAGCTGGGCCTTCTTCCAGCACCTCCTCTCAGGCATCCGCCACCTGCTGATGGACACCGGCTGGGGCTATGACCTGGGCGTGGCCAAGGCCAGCGCGACCTGGACCTGGGTGGGTTCCGTCCTTCTGACCGCCGCCTTCTGGGGCGTCATCCTGTTCGGCAAGGGGGTCTTCTGATGGCCGGCAAGTTCCAGAGCGCATCCGGCCTGAAGCAGGTCCGCGGCCTTGGCAGCGCGAAGTCGGGCGTGCACCACTGGTGGCTGCAACGCGTCACCGCCGTCGGCACCTTCGCGCTGGCCCTGTGGTTCGTCGCGTCGCTGATCCTGCTGCCGAACCTCGATCACAGCAGCGTCGTCGCCTGGGTCGGCCAGCCGCTGGTCGCGGTTCCGCTGCTGCTCCTCACCCTGTCGGTCTTCTGGCACGCCCGCCTCGGCGTCCAGGTGCTGATCGAGGACTATGTGCATGGCGAGGGGCTGAAGCTGCTCGCCGTCGTGGCCCTCAATTTCTTCATTCTGGGCGTGGGCGCGATTGCGTTCTTCTCCATCGCCCGCATCGCCTTCGGAGCCTGAGATGGCCGACGCCTACAAGATCATCGATCACACCTATGATGCCGTCGTCGTCGGCGCGGGCGGCTCCGGCCTGCGCGCCACCATGGGCATCGCGGAAACCGGCCTGAAGACGGCCTGCATCACCAAGGTGTTCCCCACCCGCAGCCACACCGTGGCGGCGCAGGGCGGCATCGCGGCGGCGCTGGGCAACATGGGCCCGGATCACTGGACCTGGCACATGTACGACACCGTGAAGGGGTCGGACTGGCTGGGCGATCAGGACGCCATCGAATATATGGTGCGCGAAGCGCCGGCGGCTGTCTATGAGCTGGAACATGCCGGCGTGCCCTTCAGCCGCACGACGGAAGGCAAGATCTACCAGCGCCCGTTCGGCGGCATGATGCAGAACATGGGCGCCGGCCCCGCCGCCCAGCGCACCTGCGCCGCAGCGGACCGCACCGGCCACGCCATGCTTCACGCGCTCTATCAGCAGAGCCTGAAGTATGACGCGGACTTCTACATCGAATATTTCGCCATCGACCTGATCATGGAAGGCGGCGAGTGCCGGGGCGTCATCGCCATCTGCATGGCGGACGGTTCGATCCACCGCTTCCGCAGCCATGCCACCGTGCTGGCGACGGGCGGCTACGGCCGTTGCTATTTCTCCGCCACCTCGGCCCACACCTGCACCGGAGACGGCGGCGGCATGGTGCTGCGCGCGGGGCTGCCGCTGCAGGATCTGGAATTCGTGCAGTTCCACCCGACCGGCATTTATGGCGCGGGCGTGCTCATCACCGAAGGCGCGCGCGGCGAGGGCGGCTATCTCACCAACTCGCAGGGGGAGCGCTTCATGGAGCGCTATGCCCCCAGCGCCAAGGATCTCGCTTCCCGCGACGTCGTCTCCCGCTCGATGGCGATGGAAATCCGCGAAGGGCGCGGCGTGGGCAAGGAAGGCGACCACATCTTCCTGCACCTCGATCACATCGATCCGAAGATCCTGCACGAACGGCTTCCGGGCATCACCGAAACCGGCAAGATCTTCGCCGGCGTCGATCTCACCCGCCAGCCGCTGCCTGTGGTGCCGACGGTGCATTACAACATGGGTGGCATCCCCACCAATTATCATGGCGAAGTCGTCACGCTGAAGGATGGCAACCCGGATCATGTCGTGCCGGGCCTGTTCGCGGTGGGCGAAGCGGCCTGCGTGTCCGTTCATGGCGCCAACCGTCTGGGCTCCAACAGCCTGATCGACCTTGTCGTGTTCGGCCGCGCCACCGGCCACCGCATCGCGGAAATCGTGAAGCCCGGCACGGCGCACAAGCCGCTGCCGAAGGACTCGGCCGATTTCGCGCTGACCCGGCTCGATCATTTCCGCAATGCGAAGGGCGGCACGCCCACGGCGGATATCCGCCTGAAGATGCAGAAGACGATGCAGAAGCACTGCGCCGTGTTCCGCACCGACGAGCTGATGGCCGAAGGCGTGGAGCTGATGAACGGCGTCTATGCCAGCATGCAGGACATCCAGGTGACGGATCGCTCCCTGATCTGGAACACCGACCTCGTCGAGACGCTGGAGCTGGATAACCTGATCAGCCAGGCCCAGTGCACCATCCGTGGCGCCATCGCCCGCAAGGAAAGCCGCGGCGCCCACATGCACGAGGATTATCCCAACCGGGATGACGAGAACTGGATGAAGCACACGATCAGCTGGTTCGACGGCTGGGGCGGCAAGGGCGGCGAGGTGAAGCTCGACAGCCGGCCGGTGCACACCTACACGCTCACCGAAGAGGTTGAGTACATCAAGCCAAAAGCGCGGGTTTACTGAGGGTTATATGGCAGAGTTCCAACTTCCCAAGAACAGCCGCATCACCGGAAACGGCAAGGCCTACCCGGCC
This sequence comes from Sandaracinobacter sp., assembly GCF_041909755.1. Lineage (NCBI taxonomy): Bacteria > Pseudomonadati > Pseudomonadota > Alphaproteobacteria > Sphingomonadales > Sphingosinicellaceae > Sandaracinobacter > Sandaracinobacter sp. The sequence continues at coordinate 42,419 of NZ_JAYRCW010000007.1, read as the reverse complement.
CCGTCCGGCGCGAAGCGCCCCCGCACGTTCAAGATCTATCGCTGGTCCCCCGATGACGGGCAGAACCCGCGTTACGACAGCTACACCATCGATCTCGCGGATTGCGGGCCGATGGTTCTGGACGCGCTGATCAAGATCAAGTCGGAAGTCGATCCCACGCTCACCTTCCGCCGCTCGTGCCGGGAAGGCATCTGCGGCTCGTGCGCGATGAACATCGATGGCTCCAACACGCTCGCCTGCACCATGGCGATCGAGGATGTGAAGGGCGACATCACCATCACGCCGCTTCCGCACATGGAAGTCGTGAAGGACCTTGTGCCCGACATGACGCATTTCTATGCGCAATATGCCTCCATCAAGCCCTGGCTGCAGACCGTCACGCCGGAACCAGCGCTGGCCGAGCGCATCCAGTCGCCAGCAGACCGCGAAAAGCTCGACGGCCTGTACGAGTGCATCCTGTGCGCCTGCTGCTCCACCTCCTGCCCCAGCTACTGGTGGAACTCGGACCGCTTCCTCGGCCCGGCGATCCTGCTTCAGGCCTATCGCTGGCTGGCCGACAGCCGCGACGAGATGACGGGCGAGCGCCTGGACGCGCTGGAGGATCCGTTCCGCCTCTATCGCTGCCACACGATCATGAACTGCGCGAATGTCTGCCCCAAGGGCCTGAACCCGGCGAAGGCGATCGCGGAGATCAAGAAGATGATGGTGGCGCGCGCGGTCTGATGCCGACGGCGGCTTCCGGTTCGCCCATCAGCCCATCCTTTCGGGAACGCCCGCAATGAAGCAGCCCCGATGGACAGCGCATGGCCTCCGGGCGCTTGCCGCGGCCCTGCTGATTGCCGGAAGCGCCGCAGCACAGCCCGACGCCGCGGCGCAGGCAGACGTCGCCTGGCAGGCGCATGATTACGCCACCGCCCGCCCGCTCTATGCCGCGCTCGCGGCGGACCCCGCGAACCATGTCGCCCAATATCGCTATTCGGTCATTCTCGATGCCGGCTACGGTGCCCGCCGCGATCCCGAAGCCGCGATGCGCTATCGCCGGCAGGCGGCAGAGGGCGGCAACGCCGACGCGCAGACCAACCTCGGCTACATGCTGAGCTGGGGCGATGGGGTGCCGAAGGACCTGCCGGCGGGAATCGGCTGGCTCGAAAAGGCGGTCGCGCAAGGGTCCATCGGCGCCACCTACACATTGGCGGTCGCCAGGCGCGTGTTCCTGAACGACCCGGCCGGCGCCTTCCCGCTGATGCTGAAGGCGGCGGAGGCCGGCGATGCCGACGCCATTTCCGACATCGCCATTCTCTACCGCGACGGCGTCGGCACCGCGAAGGATCCGGCCGCCTATGTCCGCTGGCTGAAGCGGGGCGCCGCCAGAGACAGTTCCGGGCGGCGCGCGCTGATCGCGCAGGCCTATGCCAATGGCGAGGGCGTGCCGCGCGACATGATGAAGGCCTACGCCTGGGTGCTGATGGCCGAAGATCGCGTCTCGCCCGAGGGGCGGAACCTGGTGACAGCGCAGACAACGCCGGATCAGAAGGCGGCTGCAAAGGCATTTGCGGATCGCTGCATTGCCAGCAACTATGTCGACTGCGATTGAGGCGCTGGCAGGTCTGAAAGGGGACATGGCATGACGGAACGGGTGCGGTTTCTGAGAGGGATGGCCGCCGTCACCTCAATCCTCGTCCTCGCGGCCTGTTCCACCCGCGCGCCCAGCCCCCCGCCGGAACCGTCCCGCCCGGCGCCCGCGCCCGCGCCGCTGTCTCCGATCCACCAGGATCTCGATCCGCTGGAAACGGTCTGGCACGTCCGCGCGGGGCTGAATGTCGCGGCGCTCAGCTGCGCCCAGCGGGTCGGGCCGGGCATCGTCACCGACTACAACGCCTTCCTGAAGGCGAAGAAGGCGCTGCTGGCAGAGGCTTATGCCGCGCTTTCGGCCGCGTATCGCGCGAAGGGCGGCAACTGGCAGCGCGCGCTCGATACCGACATGACGAAGCTCTACAACCACTTCGCCTCGCCCACCGCGCAGGCCGCCTTTTGCGATGCCGCCGCCGTTCAGGTGAAGCGCGCCATCGCCGCGACCCCGGACGAGCGGCAAAGATGGGCGGAGGAGGCGCTGGCCAGCCTCGACCGGCCCTTCACCGGCCCGCAGCTGGCAGTCGCTGCACGCGGGCTGATGGCGATGCCCGCTGCCGAACCCGCCATCCCCGGCGGCTGGCGCATCCAGCTGGGGGCCTTCGGCTCGCCGGCCGCCGCCGAAAAGGCCTGGGCGGATATCAAGTCGCGCAGCCCGGAGCTCGGCTCGCTCTCGCCCCATTTCGAACCGGTCCCCGGCCAGTCGCTCACCCGCCTGCAGGTGAAGGGCGTCAGCAGCCGGTCAGAGGCGATCACATTGTGCGCCCACGCCGCCGCCGCCGGTTTCGATTGCTTCCCGGTGAAGGCTGCCGCCTGACATTTTCGCCCTGTTCCAAGGGGCTTGCGCCAGACTGTGCATTTTCCTCGACAATGGGAATCGGCGGGCCGTTAACCTCGCTGCCCGAATGAGTCATCCTGCGTGCCAACGACAATAATCCCACAAGGGGGTCGCTCATGTCTGGTCGCGTCCGCAGTCCGTCTGCCTGCTTTCCGCTCGTCTCCGCAACGCTTGCGCTCGCGCTGGTCGCGGGTTGTTCCCAGCCAAAGCCGCGCCCGCAGGCGCAGGTCGCCCGGCCCGCCGCGCCGCCCATCATCACCCCGCAGCAGCCGGTTGCCCTGTCCGCGATCCACCGCGAAGCAGGGGAGGTTGAGCGGGTGTGGCACCTGCGCGCCGCGCTCAACGTCGCGGCGCTGCAATGCGCGCGTTCCAGCAATTCGCCGCTGGTGAAGGATTACAACCTCATCCTCGCCCGCCATCGCGTGGTGCTGGGGCAGGCCTATGCCGCCAAGCAGGCGCGCTTCCAGCAGACATCCGGCAAGGCCTGGCAGAAGGCGATGGATCGTCACATGACCCAGCTCTACAACCACTGGGCCTGGCCGCCCGCGCAGGAGCGCTTCTGCGCCGCCGCGGCAGATGCGGCGCGGCGTGCGGCGCTCGTCGCCCCGGATGGCTTTGCCGCCTATGCCCCGCGCGGGCTGGCAGCGGTGGATCAGCCGATCGCCCTCACGCAGGGCAGCCGCATCCGGCTGGTCAGCGCGCCGGCGCCGGCGCCGCAGCGCAAGACTCAGCTCTCGGCAAAGAAATAGCTCCGGCGCGGGGGTTCTTGCGGGCGGGTTCCCCCGCCGCTAGGCCGGTTGCATGGCAGCATCACTGGTGGAAGACGGCCCCTGGAAGGGCTGGAGAGCGTGGCACGCGAAGCCGGAAGGCCGCTTCGTGGATGGGCTGGGCGATGTCTATTATCGGGATGAACCCCCCGGCATCCTCGCCTGCATCGAAACCACGCGCAAACATGCCAACGGCCTGGGCTTCCTGCACGGCGGCTTCCTGATGGCCTTCATCGACGTCACGATGTTCGCCACGATCCGCCACCAGCTCCAGCAGTCGGCGGGCGTCACGCTGCAATGCTCCACGGATTTCATGGGCGCCGGCCACATCGGCAAGCTGCTGGAAGGGCGCGGCCATGTGGTGAAGGAAACCGGCAAGCTCGTCTGGGTGGCGGGCACGCTCACGCAGGATGATGGCGCCAGCATCGTGTGCCAGTGGCACGGGCTGCTGCGCAAGGTTCCCCGAAACAGGTGAGCCGCATCCGAAAGGCCTATGACGCGCTTGTCGCGTCTGGTGAGCTGCGCCCCGATCCCGCGCAGGCTGCCATCGCGGACCGGCTTTGCCTGCTCGCCTGGCGGCTGGAGCAGCCGGCGCGAAAGCCGGGAATTCTGGGGAAGCTGTTCGGCGGCAACGCCGTCGCCGCGCCGCAGGGCCTCTATCTGTGGGGCGGGGTGGGGCGGGGCAAGTCCATGCTGATGGACCTGTTCTTCACCCATGTGGCGGTCGAACCGCGCAAGCGCATCCACTTCCACCAGTTCATGCTGGAAACCCACGCCCGCATCTTCGCGCAGCGGCAGGCCGATCCGGGGGACCCGATCCCGGCGGTCGCCAAAAGCTGGTGCGAAGAGGCAAGGCTTCTCTGCTTCGACGAGCTGCAGGTGACGAACATCGCCGATGCGATGATCCTTTCGCGCCTGTTCACGGCCCTGCTGGCGTCCGGCGTCACCGTTGTCGCCACCTCGAACCGCCCGCCCGCCGATCTCTACAAGGATGGCCTCAGCCGGGAGCTTTTCCTGCCCTTCATCGCGCTGATCGAGCGGGAGCTGCAGGTGATCCCGCTGGACGGCCCCACCGATTACCGGCTGCACCGCATGGGCGGCATGCCCACCTACTACAGCCCGAACGGGCCAGAGGCGACGAAGGCGCTGTCCGAACTCTTCTTCCGCCTCACCGATTTCCCGGTGGAAGATCGCGCCCATGTGCCGTCCGCCGAACTGGATGTTGGCGGCGGCCGCATCCTGCAGGTGCCGAAAAGCCTGAAGGGCGTCGCCGTATTCTCGTTCCGCAAGCTCTGCGGAGAGGCGAGGGGCGCTGCCGATTACCTGGCGGTGGCGCGCACCTATCACACCGTCATCCTTGTCGGCGTGCCGAAACTCGGCCCTGAAAACCGCAACGAAGCCAGCCGTTTCGTCACCCTGATCGACGCGCTCTACGAATGGCGCTGCAAGCTGCTGATCGCGGCCGATGCGCCGCCCGAACAGCTCTATGAACAGGGCGACGGCCGCTTCGAATTCGAACGCACCGTCTCGCGCCTGATGGAAATGCAGTCGGCGGACTATCTGGCGGAAGGCCACGGCCTGCGCGCCTGACCGCATGCCCGCCTTTGGGCGGCTGGCCGAATGTCCACCCCAAGGCAGCTGGCCGCATTGGCGATATTGCGCGGTTGTCGGCACCACCGGTGCCCCATATGGTCGGCCCATGATTCGAGTCGCACTCAGAAAGTCAACCGGCTGACGGGCGGACCGCAAGCCCCTTTTCACCAGTTACCCGCGCGGAATGCGCCCCTTAGGTTTTCGCAATGGATCGTCTGCGCAGCAACATCTTCCCCCTCGTCCTCGGCATTCTTGCGCTGCTCGCGGCCGGGTTCGCGCTCTGGTGGTATCTCGAAGGGCGGCACTGGCAGGCGACCGACAATGCCTATGTCGAAGCCGACATCGCGGTGATCGCGGCCAAGGTGCCCGGCTATGTCGCCCGCGTGGATGTCGCGGACAATCAGCCCGTGAAGGCGGGCGATGCGCTGGTCCACATCGTGGACGCGGATTATCGGGCGGCGCTCGCAAGGGCGGATGCGCAGGTGGAGCAGCTGGCCCGCGCCCGCGGCGCAGCAGGCGCCCGCGCCGTCGCCCAGTCGCGTGGCATAGCAGAGGCGCAGGCCGCCCTTCGCGCGGCAGAGGCAGGCGCCCGCCGGGCCGCGGCCGATGCCGGCCGGGCCGAAAACCTGCTGAAGCTGGGCTTTGCCACCCGTGCCACCGTGGACGCCCGCCGGGCAGAGGCAGAGGCCGCCGCTGCGGCCGTCGTGCAGGGGCAGGCGGCGGTCGCGGCCGCGCAGGCCGGGCGCGATGCCGCCAGCGCCGATACGGGCGGGGCAGGGGCGGCGCTGAAGGCCGCGATTGCGGCGCGCGATGCGGCCGCGCTCGATCTCGAAAACACCGTGATCCGCGCGCCCTATGACGGCGTCGTCGGCAACCGCACCGTCCGTCCCGGCCAGTTCGCGCGGCAGGGCCAGCAGCTGATGGTGGTGGTGCCCGTCGCCCAGGCCTTTCTCGTCGCCAATTTCAAGGAAACGCAGATCCGGGGCATGAAGCCGGGCATGCCTGTCGAGGTGGAGCTGGATGCCTATCCGGGCCAGCCGCTCTCCGGCCGGATCGACAGTTTCTCGCCGGCTTCCGGTTCGCGCTTCTCAATCATCCCGCCCGAAAACGCCACGGGCAACTTCACGCGGATCGTGCAGCGCGTGCCGGTGAAGATCCTGTTTGATCACCCGCTGCCCGAAGGCGTGCGCCTCACGCCCGGAACCTCGGCCGAAGTCCGGGTCGATCTGCGCCGAACCCCCGGCGAATGAACGTCGCCGCCCCGGTGGAGGCGCCGCGCGCGCCGCCGGCCGAAGGCGGCCCGGATACGGCAAGCCTCATCGCCTTCATCCTGATGGCGTTCGGCATGTTCATGGCGATCCTGGATATCCAGATCGTCGCGGCGTCGCTGGGCCAGATCCAGGCCGGGCTTTCGGCCTCCGCCGACGAGATCGCCTGGGTGCAGACCAGCTATCTCATCGCGGAAGTGGTGATGATCCCGCTGTCCGGTTTCCTCTCTCGCGCGCTGGGAATCCGAATGCTGTTCGTGCTGTCGTGCGCGCTGTTCACGGCTGCCAGCCTGGTGTGCGCGATGGTCACCACGATCGAGGGGATGATCGCCGCCCGCGCCTTCCAGGGCTTCGTGGGCGGGGCGATGATCCCCACCGTCTATGCCGCCAGCTTCATGCTGTTCGGCCGCGAACGGCAGACGAAAGTCACCGTCATCATCAGCTTCATCGTCACGCTCGCCCCCACCATCGGCCCGGTGCTCGGCGGCTGGCTCACGGGGCTGTTCAGCTGGCACTGGATCTTCCTCATCAATCTGGTGCCCGGCGTGCTGATCACCATGGGCGTGCTGCTTCTGGTGAAACTGCCGGACCGGCCCGATCACAGCCTGCTGCGCAAGATCGACATTCCCGGCCTCGTCGCCCTGTCGCTGCTGTGCGGCGGCCTCGTGTTCGTGCTGGAGGATGGCGCCCGCCGTCAATGGTTCCAGGACGCGGCCGTCCGCAACATGGCGGGCGTGGTGGTGCTGGCGGCGCTGATGCTGTGGTGGCGGATCCACCATGCGGCGGAACCGATCATCAGCCTGAAGCCCTTCACCAACCTGAACTTCGCGGCCGGCGCGGGCATGGGGGCGGTGTTCGGCATCGGCCTCTACGGCCTCGTCTATCTCTATCCGCTGTTCCTCGGCCGGGTTGCCGGCCTGTCCTCCGAACAGATCGGCACCACCGTCTTCGTCACGGGCATCTTCATGGGCCTCGGCGCGCCGCTGGGCGGGTTCCTGTCCACCCGGATCGACATCCGGCTGCTGGCCTCCATGGGGTTCCTGCTGCTGGCGGGTTCCACCTGGCTCGGCACCGGCATCACCAGCGAATGGCGCTTCTGGGAACTGTTCTGGCCGCAGGCGCTCAGGGGCACAGGCATCATGTTCTGCATCGTCTCGGTCAGCGTGATGGCGTTCGCCACCCTGCCGCAGGCGCAGATCAAGGATTCAACGGGCCTGTTCACCCTGTTCCGCAACATGGGCGGCGCGGCGGGCATCGCCATCATCAACACCATCCTGCAGATCCGCACGAACTTCCACCAGGCGCGGCTGGCCGAGTCGGCCAATCCGGGCCGGGCCGAAATCGCGGAGCGGCTGGAGATGATGACCGGCATGGCCGTGTCGCGCGGGTTGCCCGACCCTGAGAATTTCGCCGTCCGCGCGCTCGCCCATTCCATCCAGAAAGAGGCGCTGACGATGGCGATCGCGGATGCCTTCCTGATCCTGTCGGCCATTTTCGTCTGCTCCGCGCTGATCCCGCTGTTCCTGAAGCGGCCCGGCACATTCGCCGATGCCCCGCCCGACGCGCATTAGAAACAGGTTCAGACCAAAGCCCGGTTGACCATTCGGAAAAGCCGGGTCTATCGCGTGCCTCGCAATTGCAACACCCACCGGCCAAGAGGATCACCATGGCACGCAGCAAGATTGCGCTTATCGGCGCTGGCATGATCGGCGGCACGCTCGCCCACCTGATCGGCCTGAAGGAGCTGGGCGACGTCGTCCTGTTCGACATCGCCGAGGGCACACCCCAGGGCAAGGCGCTGGACATCGCGCAATCGGCGCCCGTCGACGGCTTCGACGTGACCCTGAAGGGCGCGAACGACTATGCCGACATCGCCGGCGCAGACGTCTGCATCGTGACGGCCGGCGTGCCGCGCAAGCCGGGCATGAGCCGGGATGACCTGCTGGGCATCAATCTCAAGGTCATGAAGGCCGTGGGCGAGGGCATCAAGGCCCATGCCCCGAACGCGTTCGTGATCTGCATCACCAACCCGCTCGACGCGATGGTGTGGGCGCTGCGCGAATTCTCCGGCCTGCCGGCCGAAAAGGTCGTCGGCATGGCCGGCGTGCTGGATAGCGCGCGCTTCCGCCACTTCCTGGCGGAAGAGTTCAACGTGTCGGTGAAGGACGTGACGGCCTTCGTGCTGGGCGGCCACGGCGACACCATGGTGCCGGTGGTCGAATATTCCACCGTCGCCGGTATCCCCATCCCCGATCTCATCAAGATGGGCTGGTCCACCAAGGAAAAGATCGACGCCATCGTCGCCCGCACCCGCTCCGGCGGCGGGGAGATCGTCGGCCTCCTGAAGACCGGCTCGGCCTATTATGCCCCGGCCGCCTCGGCCATCGCCATGGCAGAGAGCTATCTGAAGGACCAGAAGCGCCTGCTGCCCTGCGCTGCGAACCTCACCGGGCAATATGGCGTGGACAATCTCTATGTCGGCGTGCCGGTGGTGATCGGCGCGGGAGGCGTGGAGCGCATCGCCGAAATCGCCCTGAACGCCGAAGCCAAGGCCAATTTCACGGTCTCGGTCGATGCGGTGAAGGAACTGCTGGTCGCCTGCAAGGCCATCGAGCCGTCGCTGGCCTGAAGGGATAACCGATGAACATTCATGAATATCAGGCGAAGGAACTGCTCGCGAAGTGGGGCGTTCCCATTCCGAAGGGCGTCGCTGCCTTCTCCGTCGAGGAAGCCGTTGCAGCCACCAAGCAACTGCCCGGGCCGCTCTATGTGGTGAAGGCGCAGATCCATGCCGGCGGCCGCGGCAAGGGCAAGTTCAAGGAACTGCCGCCCGAAGCCAAGGGCGGTGTCCGCCTCGCCCGTTCGGCAGAGGAAGTGGGCGTCGCCGCGGCGGAAATGCTGGGCAACACGCTGGTCACCATCCAGACGGGGGCTGCCGGCAAGCAGGTCCAGCGCCTCTATGTCACCGATGGCGTTGATATCGCCAAGGAATTCTACCTGGCGTTCCTGGTGGACCGCGCCACCGGCCGCGTCGCCTGCGTGGTTTCCACCGAAGGCGGGATGGACATCGAAACCGTCGCCCACGACACGCCCGAGAAGATCAAGACCTTCTCCATCGATCCGGCCACCGGCTGGATGCCGCACCACGGCCGCACCGTCGCCAAGGCGCTGGGCCTTTCGGGCGACCTCGCCAAGCAGGCGGAATCGACTGCCGCGAAGCTCTATGCCGCCTTCCTCGGCACCGATGCGTCCCAGATCGAAATCAACCCACTCGCCGTCACCGACGATTGCAAGCTGATGGTGCTGGACGCCAAGGTGGGCTTCGATTCCAACGCGCTCGGCCGTCACCCGGATCTCGTCGAACTGCGCGACCTCACGGAAGAGGATCCGGCCGAAGTCGAGGCGTCGAAGTACGATCTCGCCTTCATCAAGCTGGATGGCAACATCGGCTGCCTGGTGAACGGCGCGGGCCTTGCGATGGCCACGATGGACATCATCAAGCTGAACGGCGCGGAACCCGCCAACTTCCTCGATGTCGGCGGCGGCGCCAGCAAGGAGAAGGTGACGGCGGCGTTCAAGCTGATCCTCGCCGATCCGGCGGTGGAAGGCATCCTCGTCAACATCTTCGGCGGCATCATGCGCTGCGACATCATCGCAGACGGCATCATCGCGGCCGCGAAGGAAGTGAACCTCTCCGTGCCGCTCGTCGTCCGGCTTGAGGGCACGAACGTCGAACTGGGCAAGGAAATCCTCGCGAACTCGGGCCTGCCCATCGTGAGCGCCGACGATCTGGGCGATGCCGCCCGCAAGATCGTCGCCGAAGTGAAGAAGGTGGGCTGACCCATGAGCATTCTCGTCAACAAGGCCACCAAGGTCATCACCCAGGGCTTCACGGGGAAGCAGGGCACGTTCCACGCAGAAGCGGCCATCGCCTATGGCACGCAGATGGTGGGCGGCGTCGCGCCGGGGAAGGGCGGGTCCACGCACCTGAACCTGCCCGTGTTCGACACCGTGCTGGAGGCCAAGGAAGCCACCGGCGCCGACGCGTCGGTCGTCTATGTCCCGCCGTTCGGCGCGGCAGACGCGATCCTTGAGGCGATCGCGGCGGAAATCCCGCTGATCGTGTGCATCACCGAAGGCATTCCCGTGCTGGACATGGTGCCCGTGAAGCGCGCGCTGCAAGGCTCGAAGTCGCGCCTGATCGGCCCGAACTGCCCCGGCGTCCTCACGCCCGGCGAATGCAAGATCGGCATCATGCCGGGCTCGATCTTCTCCAAGGGCTCGGTCGGCGTCGTCTCGCGCTCCGGCACGCTGACGTACGAGGCCGTGTTCCAGACCACGAATGAAGGCCTCGGCCAGACCACGGCCGTCGGCATCGGCGGTGATCCGGTGAACGGCACCAACTTCATCGATGTGCTGGAGCTGTTCCTGGCCGACGACGCCACCAAGTCGATCATCATGATCGGTGAAATCGGCGGCAGCGCGGAAGAAGAAGCCGCCCAGTTCCTGCGTGACGAAGCGAAGCGCGGCCGCAAGAAGCCGATGGTCGGCTTCATTGCGGGCACCACGGCGCCTCCGGGCCGCCGCATGGGCCATGCCGGCGCCATCGTGTCCGGCGGGCAGGGCAAGGCAGAAGACAAGATCGCGGCGATGGAAGCGGCGGGCATCACCGTCAGCCCCAGCCCGTCCGAGCTTGGCCGTACGCTGAAGGCCGTGCTGAACGGCTGATCAACCGCCGAGGCCCGGCGGGCGGACGGTCGCCTGCCGGGCATCCGGTCGACTTTGGTCGCATGGCTGCCATGACGACATTGCAAGCGGTTGAGGAACTTGCCCTCAACCGCTATCTGCGGCTGACAGGCCCCTATAGGTGATTTGAAAGATGCAAGACGAGCAGGGATTCCCAGACACCCTGCCACGCCCGAGCTGGGCGCGGCCGAACTGGCCCATCACGCCGGATGACGAGCTGACGCTGGCGCTGGATGCGGGCCTGCCCGGCAAGGCCGCTGCCGCCGTCGCCAAATCTGCCGGCAAGCCTGCGCCCGCCGCCAATTCCGAAGACGCGCGCCGCGCGGCGGAAGACACGGTGAAAGCGACGATGCTGATCCGCACCTATCGGGTGCGCGGCCACCTCGCCGCCACGCTCGATCCGCTGGGCCTCGCCGATCGCCCGCTGCCCGCCGATCTCACGCCTGAATATCACGGCCTCACGGATCCGGCCCGGACGATCTATATCGGCGGCCTGTTCGCCGGCATCGAAACCGTCACTGTCTCCGAACTCGTCGCCATCCTGCGCCGCAACTACTGCGGGCATGTCGGCCTCGAATATATGCACATCAACGATGTGGAGGAGCGCCGCTTCCTGCAGGAGCGGATCGAGGGCCGCGACAAGGAGATCCACTTCACGCCCGAGGGCAAGAAGGCGATCCTGAACAAGCTCATTGAGGCGGAGCAGTTCGAAAAGTTCCTCGCCCGCAAATATGTCGGCACCAAGCGCTTCGGCCTGGAAGGCGGCGAGGCGGCGATCCCGGCGCTTGAATCCATCATCAAGGTGGGCGGCGCGCAGGGCGTGAACGAAATCGTGATCGGCATGCCGCACCGGGGCCGCCTGAACGTGCTGGCGAACGTGATGCAGAAGCCGTTCCGCATCATCTTCCACGAATTTTCGGGTGGTTCCTCCAACCCGGATGATGTCGGCGGCTCGGGCGATGTGAAATATCACCTCGGCGCCTCGACGGACCGCGTGTTCGACGGCAACCGAGTCCACCTCTCGCTCACCCCGAACCCCTCCCATCTGGAGGCGGTGAACCCCGTGGTTCTCGGCAAGGTGCGCGCCACCCAGCAGCTGAAGGGTGCCGCGAAGCCCGGGCAGACGAACGACGAGCTTCAGGATCAGGTTCTGCCCGTGCTGCTGCATGGTGACGCGGCCTTTGCGGGGCAGGGCATCGTCGCGGAATGCTTCGGATTTTCGGGCGTGCCGGGCTACAGCACCGGCGGCACGATCCACTTCATCGTCAACAACCAGGTCGGCTTCACCACCAGCCCGGCCTTCGCCCGCTCCAGCCCCTATCCCTCGGATGTGGGCAAGGTGGTGCAGGCGCCCATCTTCCACGTGTATGGCGATGATCCGGAAGCGGTCACCTTCGCAACCAAGGTCGCCACCGAATTCCGGCAGAAGTTCAACCGCGACGTCGTCATCGACATGTGGTGCTACCGCCGCTTCGGCCACAACGAAAGCGACGAGCCGGCCTTCACCCAGCCGCTGATGTACGCGAAAATCCGCGACCACAAGTCGGTCGCCACCCTTTATGGCGAACGACTGGTGGCCGAAGGGCTGGTCACCACGAATGATGTCGCCGCCATGGAAAAGGCGTTCATCGACCGGCTGGAAGCCGATTTCGAAGCCGCCGGCAGCTTCCGCGCCGAAAAGGCCGAATGGTTCGGCGGCCGCTGGCAGGGCCTGCACCAGCCGGCCGATCCGGTCACCGCCCGCCGCTCGGCGGACACGGGCGTCCCGGTCGCCCGCCTCAGGGAAATCGCGGCGAAGCTGCACAGCACGCCCGAAGGCTTTGCCATGCACCGCACGCTGGAACGGGTGGTGAAGGCCCGCGAAGCGGCGGTGGACGCAGGCGAGGGGCTGGACTGGGCGACGGCGGAAAGCCTCGCCTTCGGCACGCTCGTCACCGAAGGGGCCGAGCCGTTCGGGGTCCGCCTGTCGGGCCAGGATTCGGGCCGCGGCACCTTTTCCCAGCGCCATGCCGTCTGGGTCGATCAGAAGACCGGGCAGAAATATGCGCCGTTGGCGCATCTGGGCGGCTCGTTCGAAGTCTATGACAGCCCGCTTTCCGAATTCGGCGTGCTGGGCTTCGAATATGGCTTCGCCATGGCCGATCCGAAGACGCTGGTGATGTGGGAAGCCCAGTTCGGCGATTTCGCCAACGGCGCGCAGGTGATGATCGACCAGTTCATCGCGGCCGGCGAAGCGAAATGGCTGCGCGCCAACGGGCTCGTGATGCTGCTGCCGCACGGCTATGAAGGGCAGGGCCCCGAGCACAGCTCCGCCCGGCTGGAACGCTATCTGCAACTCTGCGCCGAAGACAATATGCAGGTCGCGAACTGCACCACGCCGGCGAACTATTTCCACATCTTGCGCCGGCAGATGCTGCGGCCGTTCCGCAAGCCGCTCGTCATCATGACGCCGAAGTCGCTTCTGCGGCACAAGCGCGCCGTCTCGTCGCTGGCGGACATGGGTGAAGGCTCCACCTTCCACCGCTGCCTCGACGATCTCACCCCCGCCGATCCGGCGAAGGTGAAGCGGCTGATCCTGTGTTCCGGCAAGGTCTATTATGATCTGGCGGACGAGCGCGACGCCCAGGGCCGCGACGATGTCTATATCCTGCGCGTGGAACAGATCTATCCGTTCCCCGGCGACGTCATCGCGGACTATGCCGCCCGCTTCCCGAAGCTGGAAACGGTCGTCTGGTGCCAGGAAGAGCCGAAGAATGCGGGCAGTTGGTTCTTCGTGGAACCGCTGATCGAGGATGCGCTGGGCCGCCGCGCCGTCTATGCCGGCCGCGCCGCCGCCGCCTCGACCGCCACGGGCCTTGCCCGCCGCCACGCGGCCGAACAGGCCAAGCTCATTCACGAAGCGCTGGGAGAGGACAAGAAGGCGGTCCGCGCCGCCATCCGTTCCAGCCTGAAATCGTCGGCCACGAAGGCCGCCTGAGGGGACGACAATGGACGTTGTGATTCCGGCGCTCGGCGAAAGCGTCACCGAAGCAACCATCGGCCAGTGGCTGAAGAAGGCGGGCGACGCGGTGAAGGCCGATGAGCCGATCGTCAGCCTGGAAACTGACAAGGTCGCCGTGGAAGTCAACGCCCCGGCGGACGGTGTGCTGACCGAGCTGAAGTTCAAGGAAGGCGACACCGTCACCGTCGGCGCCGTGATCGCCACGATGGAAGCCGGTGGCGCCGCCGCCGCTCCGGCCGCTGCGCCTGCTCCGGTCGCCGCCCCCGCGCCGGTTGCCGCCGCCCCGGCGCCGGCCCCCGCACCGGCTGCGGCCCCGGCTCCCTCTGCCGCACCGGCGGCCTATGAAGCCATCGCGCCTGCCGTTCGCGTGCTTCTGGACACCTACAATCTCGATCCGGCCAGCATCACCGGCACCGGCAAGGATGCCCGGCTGACCAAGGGCGACGTGCTTGCGGCCATTGAGGCGGGAACCGCGAAGGTGAAGGGCGCGGCTGTACCCGCCGCTGCCGCCACTGCTGCCCCGGCCGCCCGCACCGAAGAGCGGATCCGGATGACGCGCCTGCGGCAGACGATCGCGAAGCGGCTGAAGGAAGCGCAGAACACGGCCGCCATGCTCACCACGTTCAACGACGTGGACATGACGGCGGTGATGGACGCGCGCAACCGCTACAAGGACGCCTTCGAAAAGAAGCATGGCGTGCGCCTCGGCTTCATGTCCTTCTTCGTGAAGGCCTGTGCGCTGGCGGCGAAGGACGTGCCCAGCGTCAACGCCCGCATCGACGGCGACGAGATCGTCTTCCACAACTATTTCGATGTCGGCGTGGCGGTGTCCTCGCCGGGCGGCCTGGTCGTGCCGATCCTGAAGGACGCCCAGGCCAAAAGCTTTGCGCAGATCGAACTGGAAATCGCCGACTTCGGCAAGCGCGCCCGCGACGGCAAGCTGAAGATGGAGGAAATGCAGGGCGGCACCTTCACCATCTCGAACGGCGGCGTGTTCGGCTCGCTGATGTCCACGCCCATCCTCAACCCGCCGCAATCGGGCGTGCTGGGGATGCACCGGATCGAGGACCGCCCCGTCGTCGTGAACGGCCAGATCGTGATCCGCCCGATGATGTACCTGGCGCTCAGCTATGATCACCGCCTGATCGATGGCCGCGAGGCGGTGACCTATCTGGTGCGCATCAAGGAAGCGCTGGAAGATCCCACCCGCCTCGTCATCGATCTGTGATGTCCTGCCGCCGCACACGAACCAGCGGCGGCAACTTTCTGAACTGCAAGGATGGATAAATGGCCGACTATGACGTGATCGTGATCGGCGCCGGCCCCGGCGGCTATGTCGCCGCGATCCGCGCGGCCCAGAACGGCCTCAAGACGGCCTGTGTCGAATCCCGCGAAACGCTGGGCGGCACCTGCCTGAATGTCGGCTGCATCCCCTCGAAGGCGCTGCTGCACGCGTCCGAGCTCTACGAGGAAGTCTCGGCCGGGCATCTGAAGAAGTTCGGCATCACCGCCTCGGCCAGCATCGATCATGGCGAACTGCTCGCCTCGAAGGACAAGGCCGTGAAGGGCCTGACGGATGGAATTGCCTTCCTGTTCAAGAAGAACAAGGTGGACTGGCTGAAGGGCCACGCCAGCTTCGAAGGCCGCAACAGCGTCTCCGTCGCCGGCAAGACCTACACGGCGAAGAACATCGTCGTCGCGACCGGCTCCTCCGTCACGCCGCTGCCCGGCGCGGAGATCGACAATGACAAGGGCGTCATCGTCGATTCGACCGGCGCGCTCAGCCTGAAGAAGGTGCCCGGCCATCTCGTCGTCATCGGCGGCGGCGTGATCGGCCTGGAACTCGGCTCCGTCTGGCGCCGCCTCGGCGCGAAGGTCACCGTCGTCGAATATCTCGACCAGATCCTGCCCGGCATGGACGGCGAGGTGCGCAAGGAATCCGCGAAGCTGCTGAAGAAGCAGGGCATGGAATTCCGCACCTCCACCAAGGTGACTTCGGTGAAGGCCGGCAAGTCGGGCGCCACGCTCACGCTGGAACCGGCCGCCGGCGGCGACGCCACCACGCTGGAGGCCGATGTCGTCCTCGTCTCCATCGGCCGCCGCCCCAACACCGAAGGCCTCGCCCTCGAAAAGGCCGGCCTCGTCCTCAACAAGCGCGGCCAGATCGACGTCGATCATCATTTTGCCACCGCCGTCTCCGGCATCTGGGCCATCGGCGACGTCACGCCCGGCCCCATGCTGGCCCACAAGGCCGAGGATGAAGGCTTGGCCGTCGCAGACAATATCGCGGGCCTAACCGGCTATGTGAACCACGATGTGATCCCGTCCGTCGTCTATACCATGCCGGAAATCGCAGGCGTCGGCCTCACCGAGGAAGCCGCGCGCGAAAAGGGCGAGGTGAAGGTCGGCAAATTCCCCTTCCTCGCCAACAGCCGCGCCAAGGCGAACCAGGATACCGACGGTTTCGTGAAGATCATCGCCGACGCGAAGACCGATCGCGTCCTGGGCGTCTGGATCGTCAACCGGCTCGCCGGCACGCTGATCGCGGAAGCGGCGCTCGCCATGGAAATGGGCGCATCCTCCGAAGATATCGCGCTCACCTGCCACGCCCACCCGACGCATGCGGAATCGCTGAAGGAAGCCGCCATGGCCGTCACGGGCAAGCCGATCCACGTCTGATGGAGCCCGCAGCGCTCGAGGAGCTGCGGCGCATCTTCATCGCGCTGGATTATCTCGGCGTCGCCATCTTCGCCATCACAGGCGCGCTCGTCGCCGCCCGCGCCCGGCAGGACATCGTCACCTGCGCCTTCTTCGCCGGGATGACAGGCATGGGCGGCGGCACCATCCGCGACCTGCTGATCGGCGCGCCTGTCTTCTGGATGGGCGAGGCCGGCTTCGTCGCCGTCTGCCTCGTCGCCACCATCGCCGTGTGGTTCCTGCGCACCGAACAATGGCCCGGCAAGCCGCTGCGCTGGCTCGATGCCGTCGGCCTCGCCGCCTATTCGGCCTTCGGCTCGCTGAAGGCACTCAGCTTCGGCATTGATCCGGTGCCTGCCGTGCTGATGGGCGTGATCACGGCCACCTTCGGCGGCGTCCTGCGCGACATCGTGGCGGGCCAGCCCTCCATCCTGCTCCAGCGCGAAATCTATGTGACGGCGGCGATCGTCGGCGCGATCGTCACCGTGCTGCTCTCAGCACAGGCCGGGCTCAACGGCTGGCTGGCGGGCGGGGCAGGGGCGGCGGCGGCCTTCGCCATCCGGGCGGGCGCCCTCACGCGGGGTTGGAAACTGCCCATTCACCCGGGCTGACGGCTCCGCCTGCGCGCCAGCGCGAACAACAGGGTTCCGGCCAGCACGCTGCCCGCCAGCATTGCCCAGGCATCCGCCTTCGTCTGCCAGATCGCCCACAGGCACAGCGCCGTCGCCAGCGCCGTCACCAGCGCAAGCCCGGCCGGCGGCAGGGCGCGCTCGCCCGAAAGGGCGCGCAGCCTCGGCAGGCTGGCATAGACCAGCAGGAACAGCACCAGCCGGGCCACGGTTCCCACCACCGCCAGCCACACGAAGCTGCCTGTCAGCGCCAGCAGCAGGGCGACGCCGCCAAAGGCCAGGATGGCGTTCACCGGCGTGCCCGACGCGGCGTTCACCCGCCCGAACCAGCCCGGCAACACCCCCCGTTCAGACATGGCGAACAGCAGCCGCGGCGACGACAACAGATTGCCGTGCAGGTTCCCCGCCAGAGAGGCGAGCGCCGCAACCGCCACCAGGGTTGCCCCGGCCGCCCCCGCCACGCTGTCGCCGAATGCGATCATCGGCGCGTCGGCGCTGTCCGCCGGGTCCACCGCCAGGAAGCCGAACTGGATCAGCATGTAGAAGGCCGTCGTCAGCAGCAGCGTCAGCACCAGTGCGCGCGGAATGGTCCGCCGGGCGTCCTTCGTCTCGCCCGCCGGCACCAGCACATTTTCGAACCCCACAAAGGCATAGAGGAGGATCAGCGCGCTCGCCTCCACCTCTGAAAGTGGCGGGAATGGCCCCGGCGCAGGCAGCCTGTCCCCGAACATCCACAGCCCCGCCAGCACCAGCAGCAGCAGCGGCAGCACCTTCACCACCGAAACGGCCCCCAGCAGCCGGATGGATTGCTTCACGCCCGCCACATTGGCCGCTGTCAGCCCCGCGATCAGCAGCAGGATCACCAGCGGCGCGGTCAGCGGGCCGTCCAGCGCCGGGAACAGCCCGGTGAAATAGGATGCGAACACATTCGCATTGGCCGCCAGCGCCGTCAGCTTTGCCAGCGTGAACAGCCACCCGGCCTGGAACCCGGCAAACGGCCCGAACGCCGTCCCCACATAGGCGACAGGCCCGCCACTGATGTCGAAGCGCGCGGCCGCCGCAGCCAGCGGCACCACCATCAACAGCATCGCCAGCCCGAAGATCGGGAACAGCCAGGGCCCGAACGGCCCGAACGCCTCGTGAACCAGGCCGGGCAGCATGAAGATGCCGGCCCCCACGATGCCGTTGAAGGTGATCAGTGCCGCGCCCAGCGGCCCGATCCCCCGGCGCAGGCCCTCAGTCTGCAAGCAGAGCCTTCAGCAGGGCCGGAAGTTCGGTGCGCCCGGCCGATTGCGCCGGCACGGAATATCCGGTGCAGGTCAGGCAATGCGCCTGCACGGTCGGCCCCTTCGCCACGGCGATCGCGGCTTCCACCTGCGCTGTCGCCCGCATACGGGATATGGCGACGGCCCGCGCCATCGCATCCTGCCCGGGCGCGGCGCGAACGCCGCCCAGTTTCGACAACAGCTGCACAAGGAAGGGCTGCGGCTGCCGCATCACCAGGATGCGCGGTTCGCCCTTCAGCCCGGCCTGCCGCGCCGCTTCGCCGATGGCGGCCTGAAGGTCGCCATAGCGGTCGATCAGCTTCAGCTCCTTCGCCCGCGTGCCGGACCAGACGCGCCCTTCCGCGATCGGCGCCACTTCGGCCACCGGCATCTTCCGCGCGCCTGCCACGATGGTCAGGAACTGCTGATAGATATCCTGCACGCCGCCCTGGATCAGCGTGCGCGTCGCGTCGTTCAGGCCGCCCACCACGTCGGGCTGGCCGGAAAAGGGCGTGGTGGTCACGCCGTCCGCCGAGACGCCGAACTGCTTCAAAGTCGCTTCGAAGGTGGGGATCACCCCGAACACGCCGATGGAGCCGGTCACCGTCGCCGGGCTGGCAAAGATCATGTCCGCACCCGTTCCCACCCAGTATCCGCCGCTCGCAGCCACCGGGCCGAAGCTCGCCACCACCGGCAGCTTGCGCGCGCGGGCTTCCAGCATCGCCTGCCGGATCTCGTCAGAGGCCAGCGCAGAGCCGCCGCCCGAATCCACCCGCACCACGATCGCCTTCACATCCCCGTCGGCAACCGCATCCTCGATCAGACGCCGGATGCTGCTGCCGCCCGCTGTCCCCGCAGGCGCGTCGCCATCCACGATGGAGCCGGCCACATGCACCACGGCGACCGCGTCGCCCGTTTCGGCCACCGGCCGCCGCGCGGCCCAATAATCCGCAATGTCGATCCGCTTGTAGTCGCCCGGCCGGTCAGGCTCATCGCCGTCGCCCAGACGCTCCTTCAGCTTCGCGTTCCATGCGCTTTCGGTGATCACCACGTCCACCAGCCCGGCGGCCTTCGCCAGCTCGGCCTGGCTCTGGTTCGCGCCGCGCACCCGGTCCGGCCAGCTTGCCAGTGTCGCCGCCACATCCAGTTCCTGCCGCTCGCGCTGCACGGCGGTGCGCCAGGAGGCCCACAGGTCGTTCGCCAGTTGCTGGTCGGCCTCCTTCGCCTGGGGGGAGGCATCATTGCGGGTGAAGGGCTCGACAAAGCTCTTGTAGGTGCCAACGCGGAACACCTCCACATTCACCTTCAGCTTGTTGAGCGCATCCTTGAAATAGAGATTGCTGCCCCCCGGCCCCGTCAGCGCCACGGCGCCCATGGGGGAGATCCCGATGCTGCTGGCGTGCGCGGCCAGATAATAGCCGGAATCGGTGTAGGCGGTCGCCCAGGCCTCCACTTCCTTGTTCGTCGCGCGAAAGCGCTTCAGCGCCGCGCCGACACTTTCCAGATTGGCCTGCCCGCCACCCATGAAGCCGTCCAGGTTCAGCGTGATCATGCTGATCGCCGGATCGGCGGCCGCCTTGTCGATGGCGCGCACCAGCGCCAGCGTCTCGGTTTCGGGGATGATGTCCTGCCCGCCCAGCATGGCCAGCGGCGCCGGCTCGGTTGCCTCGTCCACCAGCAGCCCGTCCAGGTCGATCTCCAGCGCCGCGCCGTCGGGCACGCTCACCTTCGGCGCGCTCATCGACAGGCTGGCCCACAGCACGCCGAACAGCAACAGCATGAACAGCAGGACCAGCGCGTCCTTCACGCCGACAAGGAATGTCCAAACGCCCTTCAGGAACTGCATCGACCCGGCTCCACCTCTTGCCCCTCGCCATCTCTGGGCAGGCCAGACTTAACGGCTGGCGGCCAAACTGCAATGCACACCCGCACCGTTGCGGTTGACTTGCGCTGCCGCCGCCGCGCATTTCAGGCCCATGGATATCCGAAAAGAGGATCTGGACGCCGCCGTCGAGGCCGGCGTCATCGACACGCAGGCGAGGGATCGCCTGATCGTCTTCGCCCGAACGCGGCTGCAGGGAGCCGGTCCGGACAATGAAAGCTTCCGGCTTCTCACCGGCTTCAACGACATCTTCGTGGCACTGGCCTGCCTGCTTGTGCTGGGCGCGATCCCGGCGCTGCTGCCCGCGCTTGCTGCGGCGATTGCCATGGCCGTCGTCAGCTGGGGACTGGCGGAATATTTCACCCGCCGCCGCCGCATGGCGCTGCCCTCCATCATCCTGCTGCTGGCGTTCGTGGGGTCGGTGTTCGCCGCCACCTTCATGGCGCTCACGGCCGGCGGTCACTGGGGCCGCGCCGCACAACAGCTGTGGTCGCAGGGCCAGTACACCGCCGTTCTGGCGCCCGCCATGGTGGCCGGGCTGGCGGGGGCAGCGGCGGCGGCCCTGCACTGGCGGCGCTTCCGGGTTCCCGTCACGCTGGCGGCGGGCGCCGGCGCGCTGGCCGTGGGGTTCATTGCGCTGGTCGGCGCGCTCATCCCGTCCGGCCCTGCCATGCAGGCAGCGGCCTTCGTGGCCGGCCTTGCCATATTCGGCGGCGCCATGGCCTACGACATGCGCGATCGCGACCGCCTCACGCGCAGCACGGACATCGCCTTCTGGCTTCACCTGCTGGCCGCACCACTGATCGTGCATCCGGTGTTCAAGTTGACTGGCGTGCTGGAGCCGGGGTCCGGCCCGGCCGCCGCCGTCATCGTGCTGCTGCTTTATGTCGTCCTCACCACGATCGCGCTGGTGATCGACAGGCGCGCGCTGCTGGTGTCCGCGCTGGTCTATGTCCTCGTGGCCCTGCAGGGGCTGTTCGCGGCCGGTCAGGTCGCCGCCGGCTTCGGGCTGACGGCGCTGATCCTCGGCAGCTTCCTCATCATGCTTTCGGCGGGATGGGGGTCTCTCCGGCGTCGCCTTCTTGGGTTTCTGCCGGCCGGCTGGCGGGCGCGCCTGCCATCTCCTGCCTAGGATAGGGGCGGATCGCAGCCCACACCGGTTCTCCGCGCGCGTCGCGCGGAATTTCGCCCCAGGTCACGGCGCCGCGCTGCAGCCCGCTTGACGTGTACAAAGGGGCGGGGGCACAGGCCGCCAGCAGGGCGGGCGAAAGGGTCAGGCAAAGGATGATCGGCTTCATCATGCCACGTCTCCCCGGGTTCGCTTCATTCTTGCTTCTGTCCATCAACGCCAACAGGATAGGCCCCTCTCTCACATGACGAACGCGTTGCAAAGCGTGTTGATCGAACGGTTCGCCGCACGCGGGGACGGGGTTGCCGCAGATGGCCGATTCGTGCCCGGCGCAGTGCCGGGGGATCAGCTTCTGCCCGATGGCAGCCTGCTGCACGGTCCCGACCATGTCGAGCCGGGATGCCGCCATTTCGGCACATGTGGCGGTTGCCAGCTTCAGCATGTGTCGGATCGGCTGATCGCAGACTTCGCGCGCGACAGGGTTCTGGCCCCGCTCGCCCGCGCCGGGATCGAGCCGGAAATGCCGATGCCCGTCCATGTCTCGCCCGAAGGCACGCGCCGCCGCGCCGCCATGCGCGCCACCCGCACCGATGGCGAAGTCCGGCTGGGGTTCAACGCCGAAGGCGCGCACCGGCTGGTGGACATGGCCGAATGTCCGGTGCTGCACCCGGCGCTGTTCACGCTGGTCGGCCCCCTCCGCCAGCTCCTTGCCCCCTGGCTCCCGGAACGCTCCGCGATCGGCGTCACCATGACGCTGACGGACAATGGCGTCGATCTGCTGCTGGCGAACCTTCAGGCAAACAGCCTGCCCCGGATCGAGGGGCTCACCCGCTTCGCCGCCGAACAGCGCCTCGCGCGCCTGTCCGTGGAGGGGCCGATGGGCGTCGAAACGCTGGTCGCCAACGCCACGCCCAGCCTCACCCTTGGCGGTGTCCCCGTCACCCTGCCGCCGGCCGCCTTCCTGCAGGCGACCGCGGATGGAGAGGCCGCGCTCGTCTCGGCCGTCACCTCCATTCTGGGCGATGCGCGCCGCGTCGCAGACCTGTTCGCCGGCTGCGGCACCTTCGCGCTTCCCGCCAGCTGCACGGCGCAGGTGCTGGCGGTGGATGGCGCCGGCCCCGCCATCCGTGCCCTTGCCGAAGCCGCAGGCCGGGCAGGGCGCAAGCTGACGACAGAGCATCGCGATCTGTTCCGCAAGCCGCTGTCCGCTGACGAGCTGTCCCGCTTCGACGCCGCCGTCATCGATCCGCCGCGCGCCGGCGCGATCGCACAGACGGAACAGCTCGCCGCCAGCCGCATCCGCACCGTTGCCGCCGTCAGCTGCAACCCGGCCACCTTCGTCCGCGATGCCGAACGGCTGGTCGCGGCCGGATTCCGGCTCGGTCGCCTGTGGCCGGTCGCCCAGTTCCGCTGGTCGACCCATGTGGAGCTGGTGGCCGAATTCCGCCGCTGACGGGCTTGCCGCCCGCACCGGGCGGGCGCATCCTCCCCGGCATTCCATAGGGGGAGGGAAGATCATGGCCGAGGACGCAGCCGCCACCGCCTATATCGAACGGGCCCGGCCCTTCGCCCAGCCCATCCTGCGCCACATCCGGGCGCTTGTGCATCAGACGCTTCCCGGCGCGGGGGAGGCAATGAAATGGGGCATGCCCTTCTTCACATGGCAGGGCGCGCCGCTCGCCAACATGGCGGCGTTCAAGGCCCATGCCGCCTTCGGCTTCTGGCGCCGCGAAGGGGCCGGCCCCGAAGCGGAAGCGGCCGATGGCATGGGCCAATATGGCAAGCTCGCGACGCTTGCCGATCTTCCGCCCGATGCCGAACTGACGGAACGGATCCGCGCCGCCGCGCGGGTGATCGAATCCGGCGCAAAAACGCTCCGCCCGCCAAAACAGCAAAGGGCCGACATTCCCATGCCGGATGATCTCGCCGCCGCGCTGGCCGCCACCCCGGCAGCGCAGACCGTGTGGGAAGGTTTCCCGCCCGGCGCGCGCCGCGAATATCTGGAATGGATCACCCAGGCGAAGCAGCCCGCCACGCGCACCCGCCGCATGGCGCAGGCCATCGAGTGGATCGCACTGGGGCGCAAGCGCAACTGGAAATACGAGGCCTGTTGAAAACGCCCGCATTTCAACGCCGTTACATACATTGCTTCACAGACAGCGCGTTAACCTTGCGCTAGAAGGCGGATGTCCAAGGCAAAGCCCAGCCAGCCGCGGACCAAGAGCAAGAACAACGCGCAAGCTGAACTGAAACCAAGAACAATGGAAAAATCCATGAGGGTCGCAACTTTTCTCACACGCCTGTCGGCACTCGCCGCCGTCCCCGGCGCCGCACTTGCCGCCAGCCCCTACGGCCAGTCGGCGGCCGCAACACTGCCTGAGCCCGCCACCTGGGCATTCCTCATTCTCGGCTTCGGCCTCGTGGCTGCAAGCGCCCGGCGCCGGCGCCCCTCCACGCAGGTTCTTGCCTGACGACAGATTGATCAGTTCTGGGTCGGAAAGCCGGGCGAATCCCCTTCGGGGGGTTCGCCCGCGCTCTTTCCAGCATCGAGGGCCGTTGCTAACCTCCCGGGCGAGAGAGGGCCGGAGGATTGTTGATGACCCATGCCCTGATTGCCGCCGTTCTGGGCGGCCTGACGCTCGCCAGCCTGTTTCCCGCCGCAGCCACGCCCGCACCTGCCGGCCAGTTCGATCCGCGCCAGCATCGCGCGCCCATCGCCGGCCAGCCCACAGCCGTGATGGTGCTGGGATCGCCGCACCTGTCCGGATTGCCCGCAAGTTTTCAGCCGGATTCGCTGACCACCCTCATCGACAGGCTTGTCGCCTGGAAGCCGGACAGGATCGCGATCGAAGGCCTGTCCGGCCCGCAATGCGATCACCTCCGCCGTTACAAGGCCGTCTATCCCGCTGACCTTGCAGACCAATATTGCTTCGATCCTGCGGCCGCGCAGGCAGCGGCAGGGCTTGACGGCCCGGCCGCTGCAGCCGCCGTGGCCGGACGGCTGGCCGCCTGGCCGCAATCGCCGACCGCCGCAGATCGCCGCCGGCTGGCGCTGCTGTTCCTCGCCGCCGGCGAACGGCCCTCGGCGCTGGTCCAGTGGCTTCGCCTGCCCCCGGCGGAACGGCGCGCCGCAGATGGCCTCACGCCCGAGCTGGCGCAGTTCCTCGATGAAACCGTCACCCGCCGGAACGAAAATTACCTTCTGGCCCCCGTGGTCGCTGCCCGGCTCGGCCATGAACGGGTCTGGATGATGGACGATCACACCGCCGACATCATCGCCACCAGCTATGATCCGGGGTTCGAAGCGGCCATGAAGCAGATCTGGTCCAGCCCGGCGCTCGATTCTCGGCTGGATGGGGCAAAGGCGGTGGAGGCGAAGCGGGGCACCCCCGCCGCCACGCTCGCCATGTACCGCCATTACAATGATCCGGCAGAGGCGGAACGGGCGTTCGAAACCGATTTCGGCGCGGCCATGCGGCACGACAGCCCCGGATTGTCCGGCCGCCGCTATCTCGGCTGGTGGGAAACCCGCAACCTGCGCATGGCGGCCAACATCCGCGAGGTCGCGGCGCTCGATCCCGGCAGCCGCCTCCTCGTCATCACCGGGGCCAGCCACAAGGGCTATCTCGATGCCTATCTGGGCATGATGCACGACATGAGGGTGGAAAGCCCGCTGCCGCTGCTGGACTGAACGAAAAAGGGCCCCGCCCCCGCATTGGGGGAGGGGCCCTTTGTCCGCTCAGATGCCGCCTCAGGCGAACAGCTTCGCCCAGCCGCGCTTGGCGCGGCCTTTCCAATGGCCGCGATGATAGGCATCGCTCGCCAGCAGCGGCATCACGCTGCCCGCTTCCGCGAACACCATCTGCTCGATCGCGGTGGAAACCTTGCCCCAGCTGGCGGCTTCCTGAAGCGTCGAGGACGAGCAGGCGCCGTCGCGCACGTCCGCCACGGTGATCTGCACGGCATATTTGTGCACGGCCACATCCTCATGGCCCAGGATCTCGGCGCAAACCACCGTGTCCTGGATGAAGTTCTTCGGCACGCCGCCGCCGATCATCAGCAGGCCGGTTTCACCCGCCTTGATCTTGATGTCCGTCAACTCGCGGAAGTCCGCGATGGCGTCCAGCACCATATAGGGCTGGCCCTCCTTCGCGCGATCGACCTGGTGCTTCACCAGCCCGAATCCGGCCGACGAATCGACGAACGCCGGGCAGAAGATCGGCACGTCATGCTCATAGGCGAGCTTGACGAGGCTGTTCTCCTTCTTGCCATGCTCCACCAGATACTTGCCCATCTCGCGGATGAAGGCGCGGCTGGAATAGGCGCGCGGCTCCAGCGAGTTGGCGATCTTGTTGATGGTGAAGTCGCAGTCCTGAAGCTGCTGTTCGTCGATGTAGGTGTCGTAGATGCGGTCGATATAGAGCGAGCGCAGCGTGTCGTCGTCCGGCACCTCCAGCGCCTGATAATGCTTGTGGCCAAGGCCCTCGAAGAAATCCATGTCCACGATGGTGGCGCCGGTCGCGACAATCACATCCACCATGTTGTTGCGGATCAGTTCCGCATACAGGTCCATGCAGCCGCCCGCCGAAGTCGATCCGGCGATCACCAGGCACACGGTGCAGTCCTTGTCGGCCAGCATCTGGTTGTAGATGCCCGTCGCACGCGCCAGGTCGCGGCTGGTGAAGCTCATGTTCGCCATCTGGTCGATGATCGGCCGGGCGTCGAAGCTGCGGATGTCGATATGTTCGACCGTCTTCGACAGCAACTCAGCCTTGCGCTGCGCGTTGATCTGCTCGCTCATGTTCGTCTCCAACAGAAATAGGGCCCCACCGCCGAAGCGGTGGGGAAAAACAATGAAACCTTGATGACGCGCTCAGACGCGCGCGACAACTCCAAGCGGCACCACATTCGCCGGAACGGTCGCAATGCCGCCCTGCGGGATCAGGCTCGCCATCGGCGGGTCGGTCACGATCACGGTATCGCCGGCGCCGAAGCCGTTGAACCCGGTCCGCATGGCCTGCCCATAGGCGCCAAGCTGGCCGATCTCGATATAGTCGCCTGCCTTCACATCCGCCGGCAGCGCGAACGGGCCCTTCATATGGTCCATGTCGTCACAGGTGGGGCCATAGAAGGAAAAGTCCATCGACTCCGCTTCCGAGGCATCCGCGCGCACCAGCTTCACCGGATAGCGCCATTCCACATGCGCGGCATCGAACAGCGACCCATAGGCGCCGTCGTTGATGTACAGTTCCTCGCCGCGCCGCTTTTCCACCCGCACCAGCACGCTGGCGTAATCGGCAGACAGCGCCCGGCCCGGCTCGCACCACAGCTCCGCCGAATAGGAAACCGGCAGAGACTCATAGGCCCGCTCGATCACCGCGAAATAGGTCTCGAGGCTCGGCGGCTCCATGCCGGGATAACGGCTGGGGAAGCCGCCGCCCACGTCGATCACGTCCACGGTCACGCCCGCTTCCACGATCGCGGCGCGCACGAAGGCCATGGCGTCGGCATAGGCCGCCGGGCTCATCGCCTGCGATCCCACATGGAAACAGATGCCCAGCGAATCCGCCGCCTGGCGCGCGGCCAGCAGCAGGGCAGGGGCGTCGGCCACGCCGATCCCGAACTTCGATGCCAGGCTCAGCTTGGAATAGCCGGAGGAAACCTTCAGCCGCACGCACAGCGTCAGATCGGCGGCGGGCACGCCATCGGTCGCGCAGGCGCGGATGATCTTCGCCAGCTCCTCATGCGTATCCAGCGAAAAGATCCGCACGCCATGCACATGATAGGCCTCGGCAATGGCTTCCTCGGCCTTCACCGGGTGCATGAACGCCAGCACGGCGTCTGCCAGCAGCCCGCGCACCAGCCGCACCTCCGCGATGGAGGCGACGTCGAAGTGGCGGATGCCACCTGCCCACAGCGTCTCGATCAGGTGCGGCGAAGGGTTCGCCTTCACGGCGTAAAAGCTCTTCCCCGGAAATGCCGAATTGAAGAAGCGCGCCGCATCGAGGGCAGCATCAGGACGGACAAGGGTGACGGGAGCTGCCGGTTGCAGCTCGGTCGCTACCCGAAGCGCGTTATGATGGTTGTGCAATTCAAGGGACCTCCGGGGTGCAGTTTCAGAATCGACTGCCTTGCGGTGGAAGTCCCATGGGGCAGCGGAGCGCGCATATGGGGACGATGGCCGCCTGTGTAAAGTGGAAAATTATGACAATCGGCCCGACGCTTAGCCGGGGCCCGGAATCAGTCGGTCAGGCGGCCGCCAGCTTCGCCGCGACGAAGTCCGCCAGCGTCCCCACACTCTCGAACAGCTCGCCCGAAACCTCGTCATCGTCGATCAGGATGCCGAAGCGATCCTCCAGCGCTGTCAGCACCGTCGCCACCGCCATCGAATCAAGTTCCGGCAGGTTGCCGAACAGCAGCGTGTCGCGTGTCAGGCCGCTCGCAACATCGTCGGCAAGCGAAAGCGCGCCGGCCAGCACGCCGGCGACATCCTCAACGGTCTGGTCAGGTGAAAGAGACAGGCTGGCCACCCTAAGCTTTTCCTGCGGTTTCCGTGTCCGGTTTCCGTGTCGTCCGGCCGTTCGGGCCGAACCTCCTCAAGGCCGCGCGCATTACCGCCGCGCCCGCTGCGATGCAACAGAAATGCGGCCTCCATTGCAAGCAGGGCTTCGCGCCCATAGATGCAGGCCCCATGGCGACAGCCTTCCTGAAGATGCACGGGGCCGGCAATGATTTTGCCATCTTCGATGCCCGGCACCTGGCGCTCGCCATGCCGCCCGAACGCGTGCGCCGCCTGGCGGATCGTCACAGGGGCATCGGCTGCGACCAGCTGATCGTGCTGGAGCCGTCGGACAAGGCGGATGTGTTCATGCGCATCTTCAACCCGGACGGCAGCGAATCCGGCGCCTGCGGCAACGCCACCCGCTGCGTCGCCCACCTTCTGGGCGGGGCCGCCAGCATCGAAACGCGCGGCGGTCTGCTCACCGCGGCCGCCGCGATCGATGGCGTCACCATCGACATGGGCGCCCCCCGCTTCGGCTGGTCCGACATCCCGCTTGCCTATGCGATGGACACGGGGGACATGCCGCTGGCCTGGAGAGAGCTGGAACGTCCGTCAGCCGTCAACATGGGCAACCCCCACGTCATCTTCTTCGTGGCCGATGCCGATGCCGTTCCGCTGGAAGCCCTGGGGCCGGAAATCGAACATGATCCGGTGTTTCCCGAACGGGTGAATGTGAATGTGGCGACGGTCGTGAACCGGGGCCTCGTCAGGTTGCGCGTCTGGGAACGCGGCGCGGGCCTCACGCTCGCCTGCGGATCGGGCGCCTGCGCCACTTTCGCCGCCGCCCGCCGGCGGGGGCTGGTGGATGCCAGCGCCACCGTCCGCCTGCCGGGCGGCGATCTCGTCATCGCGGAAACCCCGCACGGCACCCTTTCCATGACCGGGCCCGTCGCCACCAGCTTTCGCGGAGAGACGGAGCTTTGACGGCCGCCACCGTCATCGTCCACGGCTGCCGGTCCAACCTCGCCGAACGCGATGCGCTGGCGGCGCTGGCGCCCGCCGGCAGCACGGTAATCAACAGCTGCGCCGTCACGGCAGAGGCCGTGCGGGATGCCCGCGCCGCCGCCCGCGCGGCGGCCCGCACCGGCCCCGTCTTCATCACGGGTTGCGCATCCGCCATCGAACCCGCGCGCTTCCGGGACGTGGCGACCATCATCCCCAACGCGCAAAAGCTGGAAGGCGCCGCCTGGGGCAGGGAAGGGCGGGCCGCCCCCGTCACCCGCCAGTCCCGCGCCTTCGTCGCCGTACAGGACGGCTGCGACCATGACTGCACCTTCTGCGTCACCCGCCTCGCGCGCGGTCCCTCCCGCTCCACCCCGCTGGCAGAGGTTGTCGCCTATGTCGCGGCGCTGGCGGCGCAGGGCGTCGCAGAAGTGGTGCTGACAGGCATCGACACCACCAGTTACGGCCAGGATCTGCCCGGCAGCCCGGCGCTGGGCCGGCTGGTGCAGGCAATCCTGGCGCAGACCGCCATACCTCGCCTGCGCCTCTCCTCGCTCGACGCGGCAGAGGCCGACCCGGCGCTTCTGGAAGCGCTGTCAGACGAGAGGTTGATGCCGCACATCCATCTGTCGCTGCAATCCGGCGACGATCTGGTTCTGAAGCGCATGAAGCGCCGCCACAGCCGGGCAGACGCGGTGCAGCTGTCCGAACGGCTGCGCGCCATTCGCCCGGGACTTGCGCTGGGCGCGGACCTGATCGCGGGCTTCCCCACCGAAGGGCCGGCAGCCCACGCCAACAGCCTGTCCCTGCTGGCGGATTGCGGCCTCGTCCACGCCCATGTCTTTCCCTATTCGCC
The DNA here is from genome assembly GCF_041909755.1 of Sandaracinobacter sp. NCBI lineage: Bacteria > Pseudomonadati > Pseudomonadota > Alphaproteobacteria > Sphingomonadales > Sphingosinicellaceae > Sandaracinobacter > Sandaracinobacter sp. The sequence continues at coordinate 12,615 of NZ_JAYRCW010000007.1, read as the reverse complement.
GCGCCCCGGCACGGCGGCCGCCCGGATGCCCCAGGTGCCACCCGCCCTTGCCAGGGCCCGCGCTGCCGAATTGCGCGCAGCCGCCGCCAGCCGCCTTGCCGAATTCACTGCCGCCTTCGTCGGAATGCCGGTCGACACCGTCAGCGAAGGCGGGCAGGGGTTGAGCGCGCATGGGCTTAGGCTGCGCTACGCCGCGCCCCGTCCACGGGGCGCTCTTGTGCGGCTCACGCCCACCCATCTGAATGACGGACTGCTGGCTGAATGAACGACGTCACGGAAAAGACGGGCTGGCTCGCCCGGATGCGATCGGGCCTTTCCCGTTCGTCCGAAAAGCTGGCCCAGAACCTCAGCTTCATGGTCGGCGGCGGCCGGATCGAGGCGGAGGATCTCGAATCCGTCGAGGAGGCGCTGATCTCGGCCGATCTCGGCCCCACGGTCGCCGCGCGCATCGTTTCGAAGCTGGCCGAAGCCCGGCTCGCGGGCGAGATCGACGTGTCGCGCGTGCGGCAGGTCGCGGCAGACGAGATTGCAGCCATCCTCGCCCCGCTGGCAATGCCGCTGCTGGTCACGGCCTTCCCGCGCCCGCACACAATCCTGGTCGTCGGGGTGAACGGCACCGGCAAGACAACGACGATCGCCAAGCTCGCGCACAATTTCCAGGAAGATGATTACGCCGTGATGATGGCCGCCGGAGACACGTTCCGCGCCGCCGCTGTCGAGCAGCTGAAGGTGTGGGGCGATCGCCTGTCGATCCCTGTCATCTCGGGGAAACCGGATGCCGATGCGGCGGGCCTCGCCTTCACCGCGATGGAACAGGCCCGCGCCTCCGGCCGGGATGTGCTGCTGGTGGATACCGCGGGCCGCCTGCAGAACAAGGCCGGGCTGATGGACGAACTCGCCAAGGTTCGCCGCGTGCTGGGCCGCCAGCAACCCGGCGCCCCGCATGATACGATCCTGGTGCTGGATGCCACCACCGGCCAGAACGCGCTCAGCCAGATCGAGATTTTCCGCGAAGTCGCCGGCGTTACCGGCCTGGTGATGACCAAGCTCGACGGCACCGCGCGCGGCGGCGTGCTGGTCGCGGCGGCCGAGAAGTTCGGCCTTCCCATCCACGCCATCGGCGTCGGCGAGAAGCTGGGCGATCTCCGCCCCTTCGACGCCCGCGCCTTTGCCTCCGCCCTGACGGGAGCCTGATCCTTGATTGACGAACCGAAGCCGGCAGCCGCCCGGCGCGAACTGGATGGCTGGAAGAAGCTCGCCGTCGATCTCGGCCCGCTTCTCATCTTCTTCGCCGCCTATTCCCGCTGGGACATCTATGTCGGCACAGCCGCCTTCATGGCGGCAACGGCCGCCGCCATGGCCGCTGCCTGGGCGCTCACGCGGCACATCCCGGCGATGACCTGGTTTTCCGCCGCGCTCGTCGGCGTCTTCGGCGGCCTGACGTTGTGGCTGCACGACGAAACCTTCATCAAGATGAAGCCCACCATCGTCTTCCTCATCTTCTCCGGCGTCCTCGCCTTCGGCCTCATCCGGGGCCGCAACTATCTGCGCACGCTCCTCGGCTCGGCGCTGCCGGGCCTCAGCGATACGGGCTGGACGATGCTGACCCGCCGCTGGTCGCTGTTCTTCCTCGCGCTCGCCATCGCCAACGAACTGCTGTGGCGCTTCTTCGCCACCGATAGCTGGCTGCACTTCAAGATCTGGGGCGACACGCTGCTGACATTCCTGTTCGCGCTGGCACAGGTTCCGCTGATGCTGCGGCACGGTTTGAACCTGAAGGATTCGCCCGAAGACAGCAGCGAAAAGCCCTGAAAAGCGGCCTGTTTCCGCAGTGCACAAAAATTGCTGCACGGGTCTGGTAATCTTAACGCGACTCGGTTACACAATGCCCTAACTTCTTGGTTGAACCCGTTGAAGCCCTTTGGAAAAGAGGGCGGGCAGGTTGGGCCGGGGGCAAAAACGAACAGAGGTCGCACCGATGATGAAATCCTTCGCCGCGCTGGCGGTCGTCACCCTTGCTGCATCTTTCGCCGTGGCAACGCCCGCCTCGGCTGTCACGGTCCTCCTCGGCGGCCCGTCGGGCACAGCCGACAGCGTCACGCGCTCGGCCGATGGCGTCGATTTCACCTTCACCGCCACCCGCTTCACGGGTGATCCGTCGTTGCTCTCCGGCCTCTGGTCGCTGGGCAGCCCGCTGTCTGTCTCGATCAGCGCGCCGGGCCTCGGCGTCGCCGGCGGCGGCGCCGGCACCCAGATCGATACCAACCAGGCCAACCGCCGCGAAGCGCTTGTCCTGTCCGCCAGCCGCCCGTTCGAAATCAGCGGCCTGAAGCTCTCCGCGGCAGACGCGAACGACACGCTCATGCTCTATGGCGTGAACGAAGACGGCAGCTTCGTTCCGCTCATCAGTTCCGGCACGATCCGCTCCGGCCTCGACAGCGCCGCCACGGTCGTCAACAGCAACGCCAACGGCCGCACCTCGCGCCTCACCTTCGACAATCCGTGGGGCAATTTCACCCAATATGTCTTCACGACGCGGGTGCCCGGCAACATCCTCTACAACGGCGATCGCGGGCAGGGGTACCGGCTGGATTCCATCAGCTTCAACATCATTCCCGAACCGCGCATGTGGGCCATGCTGATCGCGGGCTTCGGCTTCGTGGGTGTCGCCGCCCGTCGCCGTCGTTCGTTCAGCGTCTCGGCCTGATCGCCAACAGTTCCAACCCTGCGGAAACAGAAGGGCGGCCCCGCAAGGGACCGCCCTTCCTCGTTACTTCTCGTAGGATCTGACCAGCTGGTCGAACAGCCGCACGCCATAGCCGCGCGGGCCTTTCGGCACCGTCGGCAGGTCGCTTTCGGCCCGGTCCACGGCTGCCATGTCGATATGGGCCCATGCGGTCGGCTCGGGCGTCAGGAAGCTGATGAAGTGCGCGGCAGTACCCGCGCCTGCGCGCCCGCCTTCCTTCGAATTCCGGATGTCCGCGATTTCGCTCGCCATGTCCTCGGCATAGCTTGGGTGCAACGGCATCCGCCACAGGTCCTCGCCAACGCCGGATGCCGCCTTCGTCAACCGCCCGGCCAGTTCCTCGTTGCGCGCGAACAGGCCTGAATATTCCTCACCCAGCGCCGCCACGATGGCGCCCGTCAGCGTGGCGATGTTCACCAGCGCGGCCGGCCGGTACTGGCGGATCGTCCACTGGTTGGCGTCGGCCAGCACAAGCCGCCCTTCGGCGTCGGTGTTGATCACCTCCACCGTCTTGCCGTTCAGCGTCCGTACCACGTCGCCGGGCCGCTGCGCCCCGCCGCCGGGCATGTTTTCGGCCAGCGCCGCCACGCCGATCACATTGGCCTTCGCGCCACGCTTCGCCGCCGCGATGACGCCGCCGATGGCGGCAGCCGCGCCAGACATGTCGCCCTTCATCTCCCACATGCCAGAGGCGGGCTTGATGGAAATCCCGCCGCTGTCAAAGGTGATGCCCTTGCCCACCAGCGCGATCGGCGCCGTGTCGCCCGCGCCGCGATATTCCACCGCCAGCAGGCGTGAAGGCCGTCGCGATCCCTGGCCCACGCCCAGCAGCGTGCCCATGCCCAGCGCGCGCATCTGCGCTTCGTCCAGCACGGTCACCTTCACGTTCGGCACGCCCTTCAGCTCGCGCTGCACGGCGGCGACGAAGCTTTCGGGGTACAGCTCGTTGGCGGGCGTCGTCACCAGATCCCGCGCGAAACGCACGGCAGAGGCCACATGCGCCAGGTCACCGGCATAGGCCGCCTCGGCGCCCGCCTCGGCGGACACCACCACCACCGGGTTCGCAGGCGGCGCCTTCGGTTCCGATTTCAGCCGGTCATAGCGGTAACCCGCCAGCGCTGCGCCATAGGCGAGGTAGGGGGCCGATCCGGCCGGCAGCCTGCCGCCCAGGATCGCGATGTCGCTCGGCTGGTCGCGCAGCGCCAGCATCGCCTTGCCCGCCGCATCCGCAAGCGCCGCCTCCTTCGGCTGGGCCAGCTTCTCCACGCCCACCAGCACGATTGCCGGATGCCCGCCGATGTCGTGCAGCTTCAGCGTGGAAAGCGGTTTGCCCTCATACCGGGCGGCTTTCGCGGCGGCCGCCACGGCTGCCGCCGTTCCGGCGGGAAGGCCGCTTGCGGACAGGTCCATCGAAGCCGTCACCGGCACGATCAGCGCCGCGCCGGCCGGAACGGCAGCCGCGAAGCGGATCGGGCGCTGCGGGCTGTTGTCCCGGGAAGAGGTCACCACGCCGCTGCCCGCCAGCCCGGCGGGCCGGTCCTGCGCCAGCGCCGGCGTCGAAAGGGCAGTTGCAATCATCAGCAGTCCAAGGGGGGCGATCCGCATTTTTTCCGTCTCTCCAGAAGCAAGGATATATTGTCACCTAACGACGAGCTGCCCGTCTGCCAAGACGACCCCCTCTTTGTTGGGCGTTTTCGCCGGCCGCCCCACGCCCTACATCAACTGCCGCACAAGTTTGGGAGAGAGACATGCGCGAGGCACTGAAGTTCTACATCGACGGCCAGTGGGTCGATCCTGCCAACGGCGTGAAGCCGCTGGATGTCATCAACCCGGCCACCGAACAGCCGATGGGCCGCATCGCGATGGGGTCTGCCGCCGATGTCGATCGCGCCGCGAAGGCCGCCCATGCCGCTTTCGAAAGCTTTGGCCGCACCACCCGCGCCGAACGCCTCGATCTGCTTGGCGCGATCGTTTCCGAATATCAGAAGCGCTATGCCGACATCGCGGCTGCCATCACCGAGGAAATGGGGGCGCCAGCCTGGCTCGCCACCCAATATCAGGCCGGTCTCGGCGCAGCCCACTTCCAGACGGCGATGGCCATCCTGAAGGATTACAAGTTCGAGGAAGACAAGGGCACCACCCACCTCGTCAAGGAGCCGATCGGCGTCTGCGGCTTCATCACGCCCTGGAACTGGCCGATCAACCAGATCGCCTGCAAGGTGGCCCCGGCGATCGCCACCGGCTGCACGATGATCCTGAAGCCGTCCGAAGTGGCGCCCTTCAACGCCCTCCTGTTCGCGGAAGTCATGCACGCGGCCGGCGTCCCCAAGGGCGTCTTCAATCTCATCAACGGCGACGGCCCCGAAGTCGGCGCCGCCATTTCCAGCCATCCCCTGATCGACATGGTCAGCTTCACCGGCTCCACCCGCGCCGGGATCGAGGTGGCGCGCAACGCCGCCCCTACGGTCAAGCGCGTCAGCCAGGAACTGGGCGGCAAGTCGCCGAACATCGTGCTGGATTCGGCCGATCTCGCCACGGCCGTCGGCGGCGGCATCCAGTCCATGATGCTGAACTCGGGGCAGAGCTGCAACGCGCCCACCCGCATGTTCGTGCCGCGCCCCAAGATGGAGCAGGCCAAGGCCATCGCAAAGGCGGCGGCTGAAGCGATCACCGTGGGCGATCCCAACGGCAACAGCGTAATCGGCCCGGTTGTGTCCGAAGTGCAGTTCAACAAGATCCAGGGCCTGATCCAGAAGGGCATCGACGAAGGCGCGACGCTCGTTGCGGGCGGTCCCGGCCGGCCGGAAGGGCTGGACAAGGGCTATTATGTGAAGCCCACCGTGTTTGCCGATGTCACCAACGACATGACGATTGCGCGCGAGGAAATCTTCGGCCCGGTCCTCGCCATGCTGCCCTACGACACGCTCGAAGACGCGATCCGCGCCGGCAACGATACCGTCTATGGCCTTGCCGCCTATGTGCAGGGTCCGGAAGATGAAGCGCGGCAGGTCGCGCTCAGGCTCCGGGCCGGTCAGGTCAACATCAACGGCGCCGCGCCCGATTTCATGGCCCCCTTCGGCGGCTACAAGCAATCCGGCAACGGCCGCGAATGGGGCGACCATGCCTTCACCGAATTCCTCGAAGTGAAGGCGGTGCTGGGGTGGAGCCAGGCGCAGGCCGCCGAATGACCCTGCTGCGATGAGGCTGGCGGCGCGGGCGCTCGGCGTCGGTCTGGCGCTCGCGCTGGCCTTCATCGGCTGGGGCTATTGGGGGGCCACGCGCCCCCCGGTCGTCGTCCGGCACAGCTATGCGATGGCCGGGTTGCCGCCCGGCGCGCAGTTCCGCGTCCTGTTGCTGTCGGATACGCACCTCGGCGTCCCTGACATGCCGCCGGACCGGCTGGCGGCGATCGTCGCGCAGGCGAATGCGCTGAAGCCGGATCTGATCCTGCTCGCGGGGGACTATATCGGCGGCAAGATCCTGGGCATGGGCGGCCGCCCGCATCTGGAACCGGCTGTGCGCCCCTTTGCGGCGCTGAAGGCGCCAATGGGCGTGTTCGCCGTGCTCGGCAACCACGACAATCCGAAATGGGGGCCGGTCGTGTTCGCCGCGCAGCCGCGCCCGCGCCTTCTCGTGAACGAAGCGGTCGATATCGGCCCGCTCGTCATCGCCGGGCTCAATTCTACCCTCCATGGCGCCGATTTCTTCCGGGCCACCAGCGACCTCCCGCCGGGCAAGCCGCTGCTGCTGCTGCGCCACGAAGGCGATTTCCTCGCCTTCGACAAGCCGCCGCCCGGCCGCTCGGTGCTGGCGCTGGCGGGGCACACCCATGGCGGGCAGATGATGTTGCCGCTCATCGGGTCGCCGGGGGAATGGCTGCTGGGCAAGCCTGCCTGCCGCCGGGGCGCATGCACCCTCAACGGCTGGCGGCTCCATGTCACGTCCGGCGTCGGCACAAGCTGGCTTCCGCTCCGCATCGGCGTGCCGCCCGAACTGGTCCTCCTCACCCTCACCGCGGGGTGAGGGGCCTTATTCCGGCAGGAAGTCCGGCACGCTCAGATAGCGTTCGCCCGTGTCATAGTTGAAACCCAGCACCTTGGCGCCGGCCCCCAGCTCGGGCAGCTTCTGTGCGATCGCCGCCAGCGTCGCGCCCGATGAAATGCCCACCAGCATCCCTTCCTCGCGGGCGGCGCGGCGCGCCATCTCCTTGGCGTCGGCCGGGTCCACCTGGATCACTCCGTCCAGCAGTTCGGTGTGAAGATTGCCCGGAATGAAGCCGGCGCCGATGCCCTGAATGGGGTGCGGCGAAGGCTGGCCGCCCGAAATCACCGGCGACAGCGTCGGCTCCACCGCGAACACCCGGCACCCCGGCCATTTCGCCTTCAGCACCTGCGCCACGCCGCTGATGTGTCCGCCGGTGCCGACGCCGGTGATGACCGCATCCAGCCCTTCGGGAAAATCGGCGAGGATCTCCTGCGCGGTGGTCTTCACATGCACCGCCACATTGGCCGGGTTCTCGAACTGTTGCGGCATCCACGCGCCGGGCGTCTCCGCCACGATCTCCTGCGCGCGGGCGATCGCGCCCTTCATGCCCTTCTCGCGCGGGGTCAGGTCAAAGCTCGCGCCATAGGCCAGCATCAGCCGCCGCCGCTCCACGCTCATGCTGTCCGGCATCACCAGGATCAGCCGATAGCCCTTCACGGCAGCCACCATGGCAAGGCCGATGCCGGTGTTGCCGCTCGTCGGCTCCACGATGGTGCCGCCCGGCTTCAAGGCGCCCGATGCTTCCGCATCCTCGATCATCGCCAGCGCGATGCGGTCCTTGATCGAACCGCCGGGGTTCTGCCGCTCGCTCTTGATCCAGACCTGGGCTTCGGGGAACAGCCGGGCAACCCGAACGTGCGGCGTATTTCCGATGGTTTCCAGAATGTTGGCGGCGCGCATCACTCTCTCCTTCAGGCTCTCAGATCGTCAGGCACGTCCAGCCTGTCCGCATCTCTCAGTTCCGGGAACAGCCGCGCCCACAGGATCGTCACGATCAGCGCCAGCACGCCCCCGCCCACGGTCGCCGCGATCGGCCCGATGGCGGCCGCCATCACCCCCGCGCGGAACTCCCCCAACTCGTTGGAGGCGCTCACGAACAGCAGCGACACGGAAGATACCCGCCCCCGCATCGAATCCGGCGTGTGCAGCTGGATCAGGCTGGAGCGCACATACACCGAAACCATGTCCGCCGCGCCCAGAACCACCAGGCTCGCGATCGAAACCCACAGGATCGTGGAAAGCCCGAACGCCACGGTCGCCAGCGCGAACAGCCCCACGTTCACGAACATCTTCTGCCCCACGCGCCCGCCCAGCGGGTTGCGCGTCAGCCAGAAGGCAACCGCTGCAGCCCCCAGCGCGGGCGCCGCGCGCAGCCAGCCCAGTTCCGCCGGCCCCACATGCAGGATGTCGCGGGCATAGATGGGCAGCATCGCCGTCGCCCCCGCCAGGATCACGGCGAACATGTCCAGCGAAATGGCGCCGAATACGATGCGGTTGCCCCGCACATAATCCAGCCCCTCCTTCACGGCGGACAGGCCCTTCGCCCCGGTGGAGGGCGGCAGCTTCACCGGCGGGATCAGGAACAGCGAAACCACCGACGCGCTCAGCAGCGCGACCGCCAGCCAATAGGGCATCGCCGGGTTCAGATCATAGCTGATGCCTCCCAGCACAGGCCCCAGCACCGCCCCGGATTGCCAGCCGATCGAATTCCAGGCGATCGCGGTGGGCAGCACATGCGAAGGCACAAGGTTGGGCGCCAGCGCAGACAGCGACGGTGCCGCAAAGGCCCGCGCCACGCCCAGCGCCACCGCCACCGCAAACAGCGGCCACAACAGGGTGGAACCCGCCATCGCCAGCGCCGCCAGCGCCAGCGCGCACAGCAGTTCCAGCAGGATCGCGGCCCGCGCGATCACCCGCCGGTCCATCCGGTCAGCCACCACGCCGACCACCAGGCTCAGCAGGAACACGGGCAGGAACTGCGCCAGCCCGATCAGCCCCAGCAGGAACGCCGCCTCGCGGATCGGCATCGTCTGCCGCGCAAGGTCGTAAACCTGCCAGCCGATCACCACCACCATCATGATCTGCGCCAGCGTCGATCCCAGCTTCGCCACGAAGAAAGCCCGGAAGGCCGGCCAGGCAAAGGGGGAGGGGGCGGTGTCGTCCACGTCCAGCGGGCTAGCAGGGCCGCCGCCCGGCCTCAAACCCATTTCCGCTTTGGGCCCGGAAATCCGTGCTGTTCAGGCGGTTCCTCGCAGTTTGCGAAGGTTCGGCCCCCGGCGGTTCGTGGCAAACACCGCAACATCAGCGCCCAGGGGAGTGGGCGTCATCGGGAGAGTGACAAGATGATCGTCCGCAACCGGGCCTCCGCCCTTGCCATCACCGCCATGCTCGTGCTGGCGGCCTGCAACCAGAAGGCCGAAACCCCGGCCGCCCCCGCCGGGCCGCAGGAAGATGTCTATGCCAAGGCCGGCTCGGCTGCTGCGGAATGGCTCACCTATGGCGGCACCTATGATGAACAGCGCCACTCCAGCCTCACGAAGGTGAACGCGGAAAACGTTTCCGGCCTCGGCGTCGCCTGGACCTACGATCTCAATTCCAACCGCGGGATCGAGGCGACGCCCATCGTCCACGACGGCGTCATGTATGTCACCTCCTCCTGGTCCATCCTCCACGCCATCGATGCCCGCACCGGCAAGGAACTGTGGGTCTATGATCCGGGCGCAGACAAGGCTGTCGGCGTCGATGCCTGCTGCGACGTCGTCAACCGTGGCGTCGCCATCAAGGACGGCGTCCTGTTCCTGGGCGTGATCGACGGCCGGCTGGAAGCCATCGACGCCAAGACGGGCAAGAAGCTCTGGTCGGTGCAGACCGTTGATCGCTCGAAGCCCTACACCGTCACCGGCGCGCCGCGCGTGGTGAAGAACATGGTGCTGATCGGCAACGGCGGCGCCGAACTGGGCGTGCGCGGCTACCTCTCCGCCTATGATGTGAAAAGCGGCAAGCTCGTCTGGCGCTTCTACACCGTCCCCAATCCCGAAATGAAGCCGGACGGCGCGGCGTCCGATGCTGCCTTTGCAAAACTCGGCAACGCCACCTGGGGCAAGACCGGCCGCTGGACGAAGGATGGCGGCGGCGGCACCGTCTGGGATTCCATCGTCTATGATACGAAGAACGACCAGATCGTCTTCGGCGTCGGCAACGGCTCCCCCTGGAATGCCCAGCTCCGTGATCCGGATGGCAAGGGCGATAATCTCTTCCTGTCCTCGATCGTCGCGGTCGATGCGAACAGCGGCGAATACAAGTGGCATTTCCAGACCACCCCGCGCGACAACTGGGATTACACCGCCACGCAGACGATCATCCTCGCGGATCTTCCGCTGGGTGAGGGCGGCGCGCCCCGCCGCGTGGTGATGCAGGCCCCGAAGAACGGCTTCTTCTACGTCGTCGATGCGAAATCGGGCGAGTTCATCTCCGGCAAGGCCTATGTTCCGCAAACCTGGACGACGGGCCTCGATGCAAAGGGGCGGCCCGTCGAAACCGCGCAGGCCCGTCCCGTCTCGGGCTCCAGCCTGCTGCTGCCCGGGCCTCAGGGCGGCCACAACTGGCACCCGATGGCGTTCAACCCCCAGTTGAACCTCGCCTATATCCCTGCCCAGGAACTGCCGCAGGGCTATGCGCCGAAAAAGGCCGCCGATCCGAACACCAAGTGGAACACCGGCTTCGGCTTCGAAGACGGCATGCCCGTCGGCCCCGTGGACGCCGCGACGCTGAAGGGCATGCGGGCCATGTACAAGGGCCGGCTGATCGCCTGGGATCCTGTCAAGCAGGAAGCCCGCTGGACGGTGGAACTGCCTACCCCCTCCAACGGCGGCGTCCTGTCCACGGCGGCCGGCCTCGTGTTCCAGGGCACCGTCGGCGGCGACCTCGTCGCCTATGACGCCGCCACCGGAAAGCCGCTGTGGCGCGGCAATGTGAAGGGCGGCATCGCGGCTCCGCCGGTCAGCTATGAACTGGATGGCGAACAATATGTCGCCGTCGCCAGCGGCTGGGGCGGCGCTTACGGCCTCGCGGCGGGCTTCCTGTTCGACAAGGCGATCCAGTCCAACCTCGGCCGCGTCATCGCCTTCAAGCTCGGCGCGAAGGGCACGGTGCCGGATCACAACCTCATCCCGGTGAACAAGGTCGCGCAGGCGCCGAAGTTCGGGGATCAGGCCATGCTTCAGCGCGGCCTCGTCGCCTACAGCCGCAACTGCATGGTCTGCCACGGTCCCATGGCGATCTCGTCGGGCGTGCTGCCCGATCTGCGCTGGTCACCGATTTCCGGCGATGCCGAAGCCTGGCGCGACGTGGTGATCGATGGCTCCCGCGCATCGAACGGCATGGTCAGCTTCTCCAAGGTGATGACGGCGCAAGACGCCGAAGCCGTCCGCGCCTATGTCGTCGCCCAGGCGCATGGCGCGCCAGACGCGGCGAAGGGCAAGTAACGCCGCGCGGGATGATGGGGGCAGGGGGCTGTCGCCCTCCGCCCTCAGATCGGCAGATAGGCCCCGGCCATGAAGTCGGGGCGTCTGGCGGTGCCGCGCCAATAGCCCGCCAGTCCCGCTTCCTCGCACAGCGGCAGGAAGCGGGGATGGGCGCGCAGCCCCTGCGCCGGCGGCAGGAACAGCACGGATGTCCGGGTGCGGTGCAGTCGGGCCGTCCGTTCGGCAGCCGTCGGCCCCGCTGCAGCTGCCGTCCGATACCAGTTCTGCGCCATGTCCAGCGCCTGCGAATGCCGCCCCAGGCCGCACAGCCCCAAGATGCCGATCGCGTTCGTCCCGCCGCCGAAGCGCGCCAGCCCGGTCAGGGCCGCCTCGGCCTGGTCGGCGTCCTTCCTCTGCCCCGATGCCATCGCCCGAAAGCTCAGCTGCATGGCGGTCAGGATCCGCGAAGGGTGGCGCTGCCTGGCCTGGGTCTGACCCACCAGCCGCCCGGCCGCGTCCGTGTCCCCCGCAAAGGCGAGGAGCCAGGGATGCAGCAGGTCGGGCGCGTCGGTTCCCGGTCCTCCGGCCTGCCAGTCCGTCGCGGCCTTCAGGGCCGCGCCAGTCCCCTCGATCGCCCACAGGGCATGGATGCGCCGCGCGGCGGCATCCCGGTGCGCCGGGGTTGCCGCCAGCAGCCTGTCCGCCAGCTGCAACGAATCCGCCATCCGGCCCACCGACGCCGCCAGCAATCCCATGCCGGCCAGTGCAGCCTCATTCTCGGGGGCGACGTCGAGCGTCCGCGTCAGCCGTTCCTCCGCGGCATGCCAGTCCCCGAACAGGGGCGGCAGCAGCGCCAACGCAGCCAGGGCATCACCCTGCGCCCGATCCAGCGCCAGCGCCCGCCGGGCGGCGCTTTGGGTATTGGCCTCGGCCTCGGCAAGGGTGCCGGCCGATGCGCCGCGCGCGATTTCCTGCCAGCTCAGGGCCAGAACGCCCCAGGCGTCGGCCCTGCCGGGGTCTCGCGCCAGAGCCTCTTCCATCAGCGCGCGCGCCGCGTTCCCGGCGCCGAATTCGCTGCGCGCCAGCCGGTCCCGCGCCGTCCGCACCAGCACATCGGTTTCGGCGGCCCGGTGCCTGTCCCACAGCAGCCAGCCCGTACCGGCCAGCGCGGCTGCTGCCGCCACCCCGCCCACCAGCCGCCGGCGGGACAAGCCGGCCTCCCGCTCCGTGCGGGGGGAGGGGCCGGATGGCATGATATCCGCTGGCTCCGCGTCGGGGGGTGTTGCTTCGGGGGCGGGCGGGCCAAGCGCAACCAGCCGGTAGCCGACCTTCGGCACCGTCTCCAGCGCCACGCCCGTCGTT
>NZ_JAYRCW010000006.1:0-52180 GCF_041909755.1 Sandaracinobacter sp. | reverse complement strand
AAGCGCGACGCCCCTTTTGAGGGTGCAGGGACATCAAGTCCCTGCTGGGTGCAGGGCAAGGCCCTGCCAGCCGGCGGCAAACGGTGAGGCCTTACGCAGGCCCCGTCATGTTCCGGCCGACCGGGTTCTGGCGCACCACGGCCTTCCCCGTGCGGGTGTTTTCGGCGAGCTGGCGTTTCAGTTCGTCGATGGGCGGCGCCCAGATGAAGCCGAAGGAGACGGTGCCGTCGCGGCTTTCCACCACATGGTGCAGGCGGTGGGCCTGCACGATGCGCTTCATATAGGGGGAGCGCGGGACATAGCCGGTTTCGATGCGGCGGTGGACGATGATGTCGTGGAAGCCGAAGTAGATGGCGCCATAGGCGGTGATGCCGCCCGCGAGCCAGACGTAGAAGGTGCCGCCCTGTTCCTCCACCCCGAACCAGAAGAGGCTGATGGCGACGGCTGCACCCATGACGCCGTAGAGATCGTTCCATTCGAACCAGCCGAAGCGATCCGTGTGGTGGGATTTGTGCAGGAACCAGCCGAACCCGTGCATCACATATTTGTGGCCCAGGATGGCGGCGACCTCCATCGCGGCGACGGTGGCGACGAACAGGAGGATGCCGAGCGGCCAGCTGATATCGAAGGGGGTGTGCGGGGGCATGGATCGCCTTTAGGCCTGTGCGGTGGATTTTGGGAGGGGTTTGGGCCGGAATCCGCCGGGGTGCGTTGATCAGGCGCAAGAGGCTGGCGGAACGAATGGCGAACACCTAGATTGGTGGCATGGCAATCGCGATTCGCACCAGCCTGGCCGACATTCCGCTGGCGCCCGGCTTTACCCCGAACCGGCCGGAGCGCCCCGCCAAGAGCGAGGGCGGCAAGCCGTTCGTGCTGAAGAGCGACTATGCGCCGGCGGGGGATCAACCGGCGGCGATCGCGGAGCTGGTGCGGCAGGCCGAGGCCGGGGAAAAGGACCAGGTGCTGCTGGGGGTGACGGGCAGCGGCAAGACCTTCACCATGGCGAAGGTGGTGGAGGCGTTGCAGCGCCCGGCGCTGGTGCTGGCGCCGAACAAGATCCTGGCGGCGCAGTTGTATGGGGAGTTCAAGAGCTTCTTCCCCGACAATGCGGTCGAGTATTTCGTTTCCTATTACGATTACTACCAGCCGGAGGCCTATGTGCCCCGGACGGACACCTATATCGAGAAGGAGAGCAGCGTAAACGAGGCCATCGACCGGATGCGGCATTCCGCGACGCGGGCGCTGCTGGAGCGGGACGATGTGCTGATCGTGGCATCGGTATCGTGCCTGTACGGCATCGGATCGGTCGAGACCTATTCGGCGATGACCTTCAGCCTGGCCAAGGGGATGACGGTGGACCCGCGCGAGATCGTGCGGAAGCTGGTGGCGCTGCAGTACAAGCGCAACGAGATGGCCTTCGCGCGCGGCAGTTTCCGCATGAAGGGCGACACGCTGGAGATCTTCCCCTCGCACTATGAGGACATGGCCTGGCGGGTGGGCTTTTTCGGGGACGAGATCGAGAGCATCACCGAGTTCGACCCGCTGACGGGGAACCGGATCGCCACGCTGGAGAGCGTGAAGATCTATGCGAACAGCCATTATGTGACGCCGGGCCCGACGCTGAAGCAGGCGACGGAGGCGATCAGGTTCGAGCTGACGGAGCGGCTGAAGGAGCTGGAGGCGGAGGGCAAGCTGCTGGAATATCAGCGGCTTGAACAACGGACCAAGTTCGACCTGGAGATGATCGCGGCGACGGGCAGCTGTGCCGGGATCGAGAATTACAGCCGCTTCCTGACGGGGCGGCTGCCGGGCGAGCCGCCGCCGACGCTGTTCGAATATCTGCCGGAAAATGCGCTGCTGTTCGTGGACGAGAGCCATGTGACGGTGCCGCAGATCGGCGGGATGAGCCGGGGCGACCGGGTGCGCAAGGTGACGCTGGCCGAATATGGATTCCGCCTGCCCAGCTGCGTGGACAACCGGCCGCTGAAGTTCGAGGAATGGGACCTGATGCGGCCGCAGACGGTGAGCGTATCCGCGACGCCCGGCGACTGGGAGATGCAACAGACGGGCGGCGTGTTCGTGGAGCAGGTGATCCGGCCGACCGGGCTTGTCGATCCGCCGGTGGAGATCCGCCCTGTCGAGGACCAGGTGGACGACCTGATTGCGGAGGCGAAGGCGACGGCCGACAAGGGCTATCGCACGCTGGTGACGACCTTGACCAAGAAGATGGCCGAGGACCTGACCGAATTCCTGCACGAGGCGGGGATGCGGGTGCGCTATATGCATTCCGACGTGGAGACGCTGGAGCGGATCGAGCTGATCCGCGATTTGCGCATGGGCGTGTATGACGTGCTGGTGGGGATCAACCTGCTGCGCGAGGGGCTGGACATTCCAGAATGCGGGCTGGTCGCCATTCTGGACGCGGACAAGGAAGGCTTCCTGCGCTCCGAACGTTCGCTGGTGCAGACGATCGGGCGGGCGGCGCGCAACGTGGAGGGGCGGGTGATCCTGTATGCCGACCATCGCACCGGCAGCATGGACCGGGCGCTGGCCGAGACGGAGCGGCGGCGGGTGAAGCAGCAGGCCTATAATGAGGCGCATGGGATCACGCCCGCCACGGTGAAGAAGGCGATCGCCGATGTGGTGGCGCATGTGGCGGCGAAGGATCATCTGACTGTCGAGATCGACGACGAGACGCCGCACCTGGTGGGCCATAATCTGAAGGCCTATATCGCTGATCTGGAAAAGAAAATGCAGAAGGCGGCCGCCGATCTGGAGTTCGAGGAGGCGGCGCGCATCCGCGACGATATCCGGCGGCTGGAGGCGGACGAGCTGGGCATCAGGACCGAGCGGGCGGCGCCCGTGAAGGGCAGGGCGGATGCCGGGCGGCCGGGGACGCGGACGAACCGCTGGGGCAAGGCGAGGGGGACGCCCAAGGGCCGGCGCTGACGGCGTTCGGTGACAGGCCGGGGTGCTTCTGTTACCCTCTGCGCCGGGGTTGCAGGCGGGGGGACGTCTGATGACGGGGGCGAGGGATTTTCAGGCGCGGGTGCTGGGCATGGCCCTGATGGCCGGGTTGCTGGCCGGTTGCGCGGGGCGCGACGCGGTTGCGCTGGAACGGGGCGGCAAGCTGGTTGCCGTGGGCCGATCGACGACGGATGCGTCGCGCGAGCTGCTGCGCGAGGTGCGGGCGGCGAACCGCGAGGCGCGGATCGAGATCGTGGTGGCGGACCCGTCCTGCAACTTCCGGGAGATCCGCATCGCGGGCGACGACGCCCCGCCGGAGACGATACTGTGCAGCCCCGGCGGGATACCGTTCAAGGCCGTGGACGCAGCGGCGATCGAGCCGACGATTCGGCTGATCGACGGGGTGACGGCCTGGCTGTCGGCGGTGGACGATGTGCTGGGCGGAACGGCGTTCGACAGCGCGGCGGCGGTGGAGCAGGGCTTTGTCGACGCCAACAACATCGCCACCATTGCCACGGCGGGCGGGGCCGGGCCGTTCAGCGACGACCAGATCGCGGCGGCCAGCGGACTGGCGGGTGTGCTGGGCCGGCTGGCGGATACTCGTTCGCGGGCGGACCGGCTGCGGGTGATCGAAGCGGACCATGCCGGGGTGGCGGCCCTGATCGATGCGCTGGAACGCGACACACAGACATGGGCCGGCAGCAGCCTTCCGGCAAACCTGGCGGCGATCGACGCCGCGTTCGAGACGAGAGCCTTCCAGATCCGGCGCGGTCTGGCGGCGGAGCGCAAGGCGGGCAGCGGGCTGGCGGCGGACGCGCACTGGCGCGCCTTCCTGACGGGATGGGCCGACATCCATGACCGGCAGGAAGGGGCAGAAGCGCTGCCGCGCGAGATGAAGCGGGTGACGGCCGCGCTGCGCAAGGCGCAGCAGGGATATGCGCGGCTGCTGGACCCGGCCGCGAAGCTGACGGAGGCGGACCGGGCGGCGATCCGCGAGGCGAACCGGCGGCAGCTGAGCGAGGTGCTGGCGTCTGTCGCGGCTGTGTTCCGCGCATTTCTGTAGGGAGAGGGCCATGACCGTCAGCGCACTGAGGGGCCAGCTGTTCAGCCTGGAAAACAGCCTGGGGCGCCTTGCCATCCCGTTGCAGAATGAGATGCTGGAACAATTATTCAATCGGTGCAACCGGTTGCGGCTGCGCTGCGCCAGCGTGGTGCTGCGGCTGGATGCGGCTGATGTGGCCGGGGCGCTGCCGCCCATTCCCGTCGCGCTGGTGACCCATGTGGCGGATGTGGCGGGGCAGGTGGCGACCATTGCCGCCCGCTTCGACGCGGCCGGCGCGGACGCGGCGCTGAAGGCGGCGGATGGCGCGCTGAAGCGGGTGGAAAAGCTGCTGCCGGCCTGACGCGCCTAGTCCTCGGGAGCCCAGGGCAGGCGGCAGCCGGGTGTTTCGCACGGCACATGCGGGCGCTTGCCTGAGCCGGGGATGGCCCATTCCATGCCGGCGCGGATGGCATCAGGGTAAACGGAGCCATGATCCTCGCCGGGGAAGATGCGGGACTGCACCTTCAGCGAGGGATAGTTGCGGGATTTCAGCATCCTGACCAGCTCGTCCATGTCCTCCACCATAGCCATCCGGCTCTGGCTGAAGGGTTCGGTATCCGGGTCGGGCACGGTTTCCTCGCCGCCGATCATGAAGAAGGCCTGTGCGGGGAGATCCTTGTGGCCGGCGGCATAGCCGCGTTCCTGTCCGATCATCTGGCGGCGGCCGTACCAGAGCGACGGGCTCATCAGGATGTATTTCTCGAACATCGCCGGATCCGCGAAGAGGACATGGGTGCCGAACAGCCCGCCATAGCTGTGGCCGGCATAGATGCGGCGGGCGGGATCGATGCGGAAGCGGGATTCGAGGAAGGGAAACACTTCTTCCTTCAGGTGCAGGCGGTATTGCTCGGCCTCGCCATATTTGACGGGGCGGCCGGGCATGTCGGAGCGGGCGTCGATGTCGCCGAAGATGGAGGGGGTGTAATCGCGACGGCGGCTGTATTCGCCGGTGTCGCCCGTGGCATAGCCGAGGCCGACGATGATGGCATCCTGCATCCCCCGTTCGGATGCGCGCAGGCGGCGGTGCAGACCCGTCATCAGCGGGAAGCTCTGCGGCGCATCCGTCGTGAAGATCACCGGATAGCGGCGATCCGGGGAGGAGGCGTAGCTGGGGGGCAGCCAGACATAGAGCTCATAGTCCCGCCCGAGCCTGTCGCTGTGGATGGAGAGGACCTGGGTGTTGGGCAGTTCGTAGCGCGGGGGCGCGGGCTGGTCGGCCTGGGCCAGGGCAGGCGCGGCGAGAAGGGCGAGCGACAGCAGCAGCAGTTTCATCGGGCGGGGGCGCCTTTGTAGATCCGGCCATCCTTCATGATGACGGCGAAGTTGCGGTCCGGGTCTGCGATGAGTTCCAGGTTGGCGATCGGATTGCCGTTGACGAGGATGAGATCGGCCAGGGCGCCCGGCTGCACGACGCCCAGCCTGCCCTGATAGGGACTGCGCAGGCCGGACAGGGCCAGAAGCCGGGCATTGTCGTGCGTGGCGATCTTCAGGATCTCGGCCGGGGTGAACCATTGCCTGAGTTCCAGCAGATTGGCGTTCTGGCTGGCGTTCAATGCGGGTTCGAACAGGAAATCCGTCCCCCAGGCCAGATTGACGCCCAGACGCTTTGCCGTTTCCCACACACGGGGCTGGCCTTCGATCACGGGCTTGCGCTTCTCGGCCCTGAGCGGCGCCATGTCAGGCGTGGTTTCCCTGAGCACCTGCAGCGAAAGCCACACGCCCTTGTCGCGCATCAGCTTCAGCGTGTCCTCTGACATCATCTGGCCATGTTCGATGCATTTCACGCCGGCTTCCACCGCGCGGCGCACGGCCTTGTCGGTATAGGCATGGACGGTCACATAGCTGTTCCAGTCGTCGGCCGCCTCGACCGCTGCCTTCATCTCATCGAGCGTATATTGGGTGACATCGACCGGATCATATTCCGACGAGGTGCCGCCACCCGCCATCAGCTTGATCTGGCTTGCGCCGAAGCGGAGATTTTCGCGGGTGGCGGTCAACACGTCGTCGCGGCCGTCCGCGATGAAGGTGGCGCCCAGTTCCTCGGCACGGGCAGGCTTGCCGAAGAAGCGCCGCGAGCGTTCGGCGGGCGTGCGGAAATCGCCGTGTCCGGCCGTCTGGCTGATGGTCGCGCCCGAAGGCCACACGCGCGGGCCCTGATATTTGCCGGCGTCGATGCCGGCCTTCAGGCTGAAGATGGGGCCGCCCACGTCGCGGACTGCCGTGAACCCGCGCAGCAGCATCGCGTTTGCTTCCGCGGCCGCAGCGGCCTCGGCCTTTGCGGGGGTGAGATCAGGCGCCATCAGCTGCGGCATGCTGAGGGCGGAAAAGGTGAGGTGAACATGCACGTCGATCAGGCCGGGCATCAGCGTGCGCCCCCGGCCTTCGATCACGGGCACGCCGGGCGCGGACAGCTTCGGGCCGATGGCGGCGATGCTGTTGCCGCGCACCAGCACATCCGTCGGGGCAGAGAGGGCGGGGGACTGGCCATCGAACACGCGCACGTTGCGGAACAGCGTGTCGGCAGACGCCGGTGTCGCGATTGCGACGGCTGCCAGCAGGATTTGCATGCGCATCATTGCCCTCCGAGGTTGTTCTTGAAGATGTGGCCGTCCTTCATGATCAGGCGAAAATTGCGGTCGGGATCCTCGATCAGGCGAATGTTCGCGATCGGATCGCCTTCCACCAGCAGCAGATCCGCCAGTGCCCCTTCTTCCACCACGCCCAGCCGCCCCTGATAGGGGCTGCGCAGGCCGGACAGCGCCAGAAGCTCGGCATTCACCGAGGTCGCCTGGCGCAGCACCTCGGTCGGCGTGAACCAGCGGGTGAGCTTGGCAAGTTGTGCGCCCTGCCGCCGGGCCAGCTTTTCGGAGAAGAGCGTGTCGGTGCCGAAGGCGATCTTCAGCCGGTATTTCTTCGCGAGCGCATAGAGCTGGTCGGTGCCCGCCAGGATCTGCTGCTGCTTGGCGGCCTGAGTGGAGCCGGGCGGAAAGGGGATCGCATCCTCGTCGTCGAGGAAGGGCTGGGTGGACAGCCAGACGCCCTTTTCGGCCATGTGGCGGGCCGTCGGCTCGTCGATCAGATGCGCATGTTCGATGACCTTCACGCCGGCATCCACGGCGCGGCGGATCGCGACGGGCGTGTAGGCATGGACGGCGACATAGCTGCCCCAGTTGGAGGCGGCGTCAACAGCGGCCTTCAGCTCCTCGGGCGTGAAGGTGGACACATCGATCGGGCTGTGCGGCGAGGAGACGCCGCCGCCGCCCGTTAGCTTGATCTGGCTGGCGCCCAGCATCAGCTGCTCGCGCACCCGCTGGCGGACCGCATCGGGGCTATCGGCGACGAGCGACCCGCCGATCTGTTCCATGCGGGCGACCGGGCGCGACGGATCCCGCGGGAGTTCCGACGGCATGCGGAAATCGCCATGGCCGCTGGTGACGGTGATCATTGCTCCCGAAGGCCAGACGCGGGGGCCCGGAACAATGCCGCTGTCGATCGCCTGCTTCAGCCCGAAGCTGGGGCCGCCCATGTCGCGCACGGAGGTGAAGCCGCGCATCAGCGTGGCCGTCGCTTCGGCGCCGGCGATCAGGTTCACGAACCCCAGGTCGCCGAAGATCGCCTGTTCGGCGGTGGGCCGCACAAGAATGGTGTGCCAGTGCGCGTCGATCAGGCCTGGCATCAGCGTGCGGTTGCCGCCATCGATCACGGTGGCGGCCGGGCTGGCGGCGGCTGCGCCGATGGCGGCGATGCGGTTGCCGCGCACCAGGACGGAGGTGGGGGCGGACAGGGCGCTGCCCTTCCCATCGAAGACGCGGACGTTGGTGAACAGGATCTCGGGTGGGGCAGCCGCCGGCTGGCCGGTCGCGGCGACGGCCCCCAGAACCAGTGCTGCAGCGCCAACGATCGGCTTCAGCATCCCCATTCTCCCCCTCTGTGGCGGGCCTTGCCCGTTCGGCCTTCTACTGGAAGCGGTTGTCTTTCGGGAATCCCTGCGGCGGCAGGCGGCCTGCGGCGGCCCGGCTGCCCAGCCATGGCGTCAGATCGGATTCGGTGCGGGTGCGCGCGGATTCGCCCTGGAGTTTCCAGCTGAGGCCATCGGCCGGGTTCAGGGTGATGAGGTCGGCAAGGCCGCCATCCTTGTATTTCTGCAGCGCCACGCCCTGACCGCGCGACATTTCCGGCAGGCCTTCCAGCGGGAAGATCAGCAGCTTGCGGTTGTCCCCGATGATGGCGACATGGGTATGGCCTTCGCCCACCACCCGGATATGGGTGAATTTCGCATCGCCCTTCAGGTTCATCACCTGCCGGCCTTTCCGGGTTTCGGCCAGCAGTTCGTCTGCGTTGGCGAGGAAGCCGCGCCCGTCGGATGCGGCGAGCAGCAGCTTCAGGCCGGGCTTCGCGGGGAAGGCGTCGATCACCTCTTCGCCGGAGGGGAAATCCACCATCAGGGTGACGGGCTCACCAAAGCCGCGACCGCCGGGCAGATCGTTGGCGTGAAGGGTGAAGAAGCGCCCGCCGGAGGCCGCCAGCAGGATCCGGTCTGTCGTTTCGGCGTGGAAGGCGCGGGCAAGGCCGTCGCCCTCCTTGAACTTCAGGCCATCGAGCGCATTCAGGTCTGCATGGCCCTTCTGGGCGCGGACCCAGTTGCGCTGGGAGAGGATGATGGTGACCGGCTCGCGCTCGATCATCGATTCCCGGCTGAGGGCGACCGCCTGCGGGGCATTGGCGAAGATCGAGCGGCGATGGCCGAGCGGCGTGTCGCGGCCATAGTCTTTCGAGAGGGCTGCGAGCTGCTTTTTCAGCACGGTGCGCTGGCGGGCCGTGGAATTCACGAGCGCGTCGAGGTCGGCCTGTTCGGCGCTGAGCTTTTCCTGTTCGCGGCGGAGTTCCATTTCCTCCAGCCGTCGGAGCGACCTGAGGCGCATGTTGAGGATGGCTTCGGCCTGCCGCTCGGTCAGCTGGAAGCGCGCCATCAGCACCGGCCTCGGCTCGTCCTCTGTGCGGATGATGCGGATCACCTCATCGAGGTCGAGATAGGCGATGATGTAGCCGGCGAGCAGTTCCAGCCTGTCCGCGATCTCCGCGAGCCGGTGACGGCTGGCCTTCACCAGCACATCCTGCCGGTGATCGAGCCAGGCCTGGAGGAGGGCGCGCAGACCCAGCACGCGCGGCGTGCGATCGGGCATCAGCACGTTGAGGTTGATGGAGATGCGGGTTTCAAGATCGGTCAGCCGGAACAGGCTTTCCATCAGCTGGGTGGGATCGACGTTGCGCGACTTCGGCTCCAGCACGAGGCGGATGTGGGCGTCGCTTTCGTCGCGGACATCTTCCAGGATCGGCAGTTTCTTGTCGGCGATCAGCTGGGCGATCTGCTCGATCAGCTTGGATTTCTGCACGGCCCAGGGGATTTCGCTGATCACGATCGCCCAGGTGCCGCGGCCCAGATCCTCCTGAACCCAGCGGGCGCGCAGGCGGACGGCGCCGCGCCCCGTCGCATAGGCTTCGATCAGGCTTTCGCGCGGCTCCACGATGACGCCGCCGGTCGGGAAATCGGGGCCGGGCATCAGCGCCATCAGGTCTGCGAGATTGGCGGCGGGATCGTCGATGAGGAGGGTGGCGGCGGCTGCAATTTCCGCGACATTGTGCGGCGGGATGCTGGTGGCCATGCCCACCGCGATCCCCGTGGCGCCATTTGCCAGCAGGTGCGGGAAGGCGGCCGGGAACACCTCCGGCTCTTCCTCCTCGCCATTGTAGGTGGGGCGGAAGGGGACGGTTTCATCGTCCACGCCTTCCATCAGCAGGATGGCGGCGCGCGTCAGCCGGGCCTCGGTATAACGCATGGCGGCGGCGTTATCGCCATCGATATTGCCGAAATTGCCCTGGCCTTCGACCAGCGGGTAGCGCAGCGCGAAATCCTGCGCGAGGCGGACCATGGCATCATAGACGGCGGTGTCGCCATGCGGGTGATATTTGCCGATCACGTCGCCGACCACGCGGGCGCATTTCTTGGGCGCGGAAGCCGGATCGAGCTTGAGCAGGCGCATTGCCCACAGCAGGCGGCGGTGGACGGGCTTCAGCCCGTCGCGCACATCCGGCAGCGAGCGCGCCGTGATCGTGCTGAGGGCATAGACGAGATAGCGTTCGGAAAGAGCCGCATCGAAAGGTGTCTCGATGATTCCGGGCTCGGCAGTTTCGGTCATGCCGGCGGGTTTAGAGGGGCGCGCGCGCGCTGCCAATGGCCCGCCTGCGCAAAGCGTCGCGGGTTTCGCCGATCAGCCAGTGGCGGGCGAGGAAATGGGCCGACAGCGCAAGCGCTTCCGCCGCTTCCGCGCCGGTTGCGGGGCCGCCCGACAGCAGGAAGCGGGGCAGCGGCAGCAACTGCGCGGCCCAGGGCTGGTCGGCCGATTTCGCCCGGCTGACCGCGCGGCCGGTGCGCGGGCTGACGAAGGCCAGGTCGGATGCGTCCCCGCCGAGCGCGCAGGCGGCGAGGTCGAGGCCGAAGCCCTCCTCCTCCAGCAGCAGCAGTTCATAGCGGGCAAGGCCGGCGCGGGCGGCGGTTTCGTCCATGCCGGCGGCAAGGCCCGCCAGCAGGGCATCCAGCGCGGCGGCGAGGCGGGGGTGCGGCACTGCCTCTGCCAGCGCCGTCGCCGTCAGGTTCGACAGCCAGGCCAGCATCGCCGCCGATTGCGGCTGGAAGGCGAGAAGCGCGCGGCTTTCCACCAGCTCGACACCGGCGCCGGGCAGCTGCCCTTCGGCGCGCGCGCGCAGGCTGAGAGCGACGCGGTTGCCGGGGTGGAGCAGGGCGCGCCGGGCCTTGCCGCGCGCGCCGGGCACATAACCGGCCCGCAATCCCCCCTGCATCGCCAGGAAGCGGACGACGGCGCCGTTTTCGCCATGCGGAAGGGCCGTGAGGACGAGGGCTTCATCCTCGAAGCCGAGCATCGGGCCTGTCCTGCCTCAGTCCACCCAGTCTATGCCGAGGTCGCGCCAGGTGTGGCGGTCGTCGGCCCAGCCGGGCTTCACCTTCACATGCAGGAACAGGTGGACGGGCCGGCCCAGCAGCTCTGTCATTTCCTTGCGCGCCGCCTCTCCGATTGCTTTCACCCGCGATCCGCGCGCGCCGACGACGATGGCCTTCTGGCTGTCGCGCTCGACGAGGATCTGGGCATGGACGGCGGCCGATCCGTCGGGCCTCTCCTCGAACTTCTCGATCACGACGGCGGTGGAATAGGGGAGTTCCTGCCCCAGTTGCAGGAACAGCTGCTCGCGAACCAGCTCTGCCGACATCATGCGGGCGGGTGCGTCCGACAGCTGCTCTTCCGGGAACAGCCAGGGCCCCTGCGGCACGGCGGCGGCGAGCGCGCGCTTCAGATCGGCCACGCCGTCTCCGGTGAGGGCGGAGATCATGAAGGTTTCGGCAAACGGCGCGATGGCGTTGGTTTCCGCAACCAGCGCCAGCAGCTTCGCCTTGTCTGCCTGATCCACCTTGTTCAGCACCAGCCAGCGCGGTTCGGGGCGCTGGGCGACGGTTTCCAGCACCGCCCGCACCTCTTCGCGGAGGCCGGCCTTCGCATCGACGATGGCGAGCAGGACATCGGCGTCGGCCGCGCCTTCCCAGGCATTCTGCACCATGGCGCGATCCAGCCGGCGGCGGGGCTGGAACACGCCGGGCGTATCCACCAGCAGCAGCTGGGCGTCGCCCTCGAGCGCGACGCCCGTGAGGCGGACGCGGGTTGTCTGCACCTTGGGGCTGACGATGGCGACCTTCTGGCCGACGATCGCGTTGACGAGGGTGGATTTGCCGGCGTTGGGCGCGCCGATCAGCGCAACGACGCCGCAGCGGGTGATGTTATCGGGCATGGGCATCCAGGAAGGCGCGCGCGGCGGCGGTTTCGGCATCCTGCTTCGAGCTGCCTTCCGCCTCGACGGAGGAAAGGCCGGCGATCGCCAGCTCGACGCGGAAGCGGGGGGAGTGATGCGGGCCGGTGCGGCCCAGCAGGGTATAGACCGGCACCTTCAGATTCTTTGCCGCGGCCCATTCCTGAAGCCGCATCTTCGGGTGCTTGGGCGCTTCCGCGACGGTGCTGACCTCGGGCGCCCACAAGCGACGGATCATCGCCCGCGCATCGTTCACGCCGCGATCGAGATAGACCGCGCCGATCAGCGCCTCCATCACGTCGCCCAGGATGTTGTCGCTGTTCGCGCCGCCGTCCGCGCGGGCCTGCTGGCCGAGCTTCACGACTTCGGGGATGCCGATTTCCCGCGCGACGCGGGCGCAGACTTCGCGGCTGACGAGCTGATGAAACCGGCGCGTCAGCTTGCCCTCGGGCTCTCCGGGGAACTGCACATAGAGCCAGTCCGCGATCACGGCGCCCAGGATACGGTCGCCCAGGAACTCGAGCCGTTCATAATTGTCGGCCCCGACGCTCTTGTGGGTGAGGGCGCTGTTGAGCAGGGCCTGATCCTGGAAGGCGGCGCCAAGCGCGCCTTCGGCCCAGGCGGAGAGCGGATCAGTCAACGGCTGTTCCGATCCGGTTCCAGCGCAGGCCGCCTTCATAGGAGAGGAAGATGCGGGAGGCGCGGCCGATGACGCGCGATTCCGGCACGAAGCCGAGGCCGCCGTCTTCCGGGCGGACGCGGCTGTCGGCGGAGCGGCCGCGATTGTCGCCCAGCACGAACAGCTGGCCGGCGGGCACGCGGACGGGGCCATAATTGGCGAACGGGCCTTCCGCCTTGCCCTGCACGATATGCGCGCGGCCATCCGGCAGCCCTTCCCGGCAGGTTCCGGGCGCATCGGGCGGGCAGGGCAGAGGCTGGCCGTTCAGCAGCACGAGGCCCTGCCGCAGTTCCACCTGATCTTCCCCGCGCGCGATCACGCGCTTTACATAGTCCCGCCCGTCGGGCCCGACAAATGCGATCACGTCGCCATGGCGGATGTGCCGGCCGAACAGGCGCATGTCCTCTTCCGGGGAGAGCGCCGAGCCGGGCGCGATCGGGAGGGACGCGAGCGACCAGCCGTAGGCGCGCTTGTCCACCAGGATGAAGTCGCCCGCCTGGAGCGTGGGGGCCATCGAGCTGGAGGGGATGGCGAAGGGCTGGATCAGCAGGGTGCGGACCAGAAGGCCCAGCAGCAGCGCCGCGCCGACGATCTTCAGGATCGGCATCAGCCAGACGGCCAGCCGCTCGCTGCCGGCGAGGTGCCGGGCGCGGGCGGCTTCGATGGCGTCTGCACTGTCCATGCCGGTTTCGCGTGGAGGCGGTGCAACAGAGTGTCAAGTCCGGAGGCGGTAGCGCACTGCCGGAGTCGCGCGCGGAAATTCTTTCGGCTAGGACAGGCGCATGCTGCCTCATCAGACCGAT
This sequence comes from Sandaracinobacter sp., assembly GCF_041909755.1. Classification (NCBI taxonomy): domain Bacteria; kingdom Pseudomonadati; phylum Pseudomonadota; class Alphaproteobacteria; order Sphingomonadales; family Sphingosinicellaceae; genus Sandaracinobacter; species Sandaracinobacter sp. The sequence continues at coordinate 38,754 of NZ_JAYRCW010000006.1, read as the reverse complement.
GCCTGGGCCGCGCTGGCGGATCTTGCCGCTGCGCCCGCCTCCCCGATCGCCAGCCTGTTCGCGACGGAGCCTCGCAGGCTGGAGGCCCTGACGCCGACGGTGGAGGGCATCCGGTTCGACTTTTCCAAGCTGCCGCTGACGCTGGCGCAGCTGCAGGCGCTGGCGGCGCTGGCGGCAGAGGCGGGCCTTCCGGAGTGGCGGCGGAAAATGGCTGGCGGCGAGGTGGTGAACGGCAGCGAAGGGCGGGCGGCGACGCACATGGCGCTGCGCGACCCTGCGCGGCGCGGCGAGCAGGCGGCTCTGCTGGAGACGGCCGCGCGCATCCGCGCCGGTGCGCTGGGGCCTGTGCGGCATGTGATCCATATCGGCATCGGCGGCTCTGCGCTGGGGCCGCAGCTGCTGGTGGATGCGCTGGGCGCCGGGGCGGATGGGCCCGAGGTGCATGTGGCCGCCAACATCGACGGCGCAGCACTGGCGCGCGCGTTCGACGCCTGTGACCCTGCGGAAACGTTGCTGATCGCGGTGTCCAAGACCTTCACGACGCAGGAGACGCTGACCAACCTGGCGTCGGCGCTGAACTGGCTGGCGGCCAATGGCGTGGCGGATCCCATCAGCCGGGTGGTTGCGGTGACGGCCGCGCCCGACAAGGCGAAGGCGAAGGGCATTTCCGAGATCCTGCCGTTCGCGGACTCCGTGGGCGGCCGCTATTCGCTGTGGTCGGCCGTGGGGCTGCCGCTGGCGATCCGCTGCGGGCCGGCGGCGTTCGAGGCGCTGCTGGACGGCGCGGCTGCGATGGACAGGCACTTCCTGAAGACACCGCTGGGCGCGAACGCGCCGGTGATGGCCGCAATGGCCGACGTGTGGCAGGCCTGTTTCCTGAAGAAGCCGACCCGCGCCATCTTTGCCTATGACGAACGGTTGCGGCTGCTGCCGCCCTATCTGCAGCAGCTGGAGATGGAATCGAACGGCAAGTCCGTCGCCCGCGACGGCACGCCCCTGCCATTCCCGACGGCGGCCATCAGCTGGGGCGGTACGGGGACGGATGCGCAGCATGCGGTGTTCCAGCTGCTGCACCAGGGAACGCATGCCGATCCGATCGAGTTCGTGGCGGTGGCGACACCGGGACATGGGCTGGATCCGATCCACCACCGGCTGCTGCTGGCGAACTGCTTCGCGCAGGGCGCCGCGCTGCTGAAGGGGCGGACACAGGCCGAGGCGCTGGCCGAAGCCGGGGGCGATGCGGCGCTGGCGCGCGCGAAGGGATTTCCCGGAAACCGCGGCTCTGCCACCATCCTGATCGACCGGTTGACTCCGGACCGGCTGGGGGCGTTGCTGGCCTTTTACGAGGCGCGGACGTTCAGCGCGGCGGTGATGATGGGGGTGAACCCCTTCGATCAGTGGGGCGTGGAGCTGGGCAAGCAGGTGGCGAACAGGCTGTCGGCCGGGGAGACGGGCGGGTTCGACCCTTCGACCGAGGCGCTGATGAAGGCCGCCGGGCTCTAGGCGAGAAGGTCGAGCGCCTTCAGCTCTGCCTTGAGGGCGTCCGCGCCGGTGAAATGATGGGCGAGCCAGCCGGCGGCGCGGGCAGCTTCGACATTGGCGGCATTGTCGTCGACGAAGATCGCTTCGCCGTCACCCAGGCCAAAGCGGCTGCGGGCGAGCGCGTAGATGGCGGGATCGGGCTTCATCAGCCGTTCGTGGCCGGACACCACGACATCGCGGAACAGATCGAAAAGCGGGGCTGTCGGCCGGAAGCGATCCCAGAATTCGCCGGAAAAATTGGTGATGCCATATTGCGGCACGCCGCCTGCGGCCAGCGCCCGGACCAGATCATGGGTGCCGGGAATCGGGCCGGGGATGGTTTCCAGCCAGCGCGGGCCATAGGCGGCGATCAGCCCGGCTTCGGCGGGGTGCGCCGCGATGAGTTCGACGGAGGTTTCCGCGAAGGGGCGGCCGGCATCATGCTGGAAGTGCCAGGCGCGCGTGACCACGTTCGACAGGAACCAGTCCAGCCGATCCGTATCGGGGATCAGCTTCGCATAGAGGAAGCGGGGATCCCAATCATAGAGAACATGCCCGACGTCCCACACGACGGCGCGGGGACGCGGCATGTCGACAGACCCTTTTGCAAGGCCCGAGGGCGGGTTCAGCCCTGGCGCGCCTTGAAGCGGCGGTTCGTCTTGTTGATGACATAGGTGCGGCCGCGGCGGCGGATCACACGGTTGTCACGGTGCCGCCCCTTGAGCGACTTGAGGCTGTTACGGATCTTCATCTTGCTTCCCCGGGGGATTCGAAATTGAGCGGCGCGCATAAGGGGCGGGCGGCGCAAAGTCAATCGGCGGGCCGATCCGCGAGCGGGCCGGACTGGCAAGGCGGGCGCGGCGCTGCTAGGCGGCTTGACCCATGGGGATCAGCATCAGCTCTGCCTTTGATTCGGGCAACATCCGCGTGCTGGGCCAGACCGGCCCGCATCATTTCGCGCTGGCGATCAATGTCGATGCCGGGGGCGAATTCTTCCAGTGGTTCCACTTCCGCGTGGCGGGCGCGAAAGGCGTGCCGCTGACGCTGGACATCACGGGGCTGGAAAAATCCGCCTATCCGGGCGGCTGGCCGGATTATCAGGCGCGGGTTTCGGCAGACCGGCAAAGCTGGCTGCAGGCCGAGACGAGCTATAATGCGGGCGAGGCCGAGGGCACGCTGACCATCCGGGTGACGCCGGATTCCGACCTGCTGTGGGTCGCCTATTTCGCGCCCTATTCCAACGAACGGCATCTGGACCTGATTGCGCGCATGGCGATGCAGCCGGGCGTTTCGGCAAGCGTGCTGGGGCATTCGCTGGACGGGCGGCCGATCGACTGCCTGGAACTGGGCGAGGGAGCGAAGCAGGTGTGGCTCTATGCCCGCCAGCATCCGGGCGAGACGATGGCTGAGTGGTGGATGGACGGCGCGCTGGAGGAGCTGGTGGACCCGGCCTCTCCGCTGGCGCGGACGCTGCGGGCGAAGGCGCGCTTTCACATCGTGCCGAACATGAACCCGGACGGCGCCTTTCGCGGCTATCTGAGGACGAATGCGGCCGGTGCGAACCTGAACCGCGAATGGGCCGCGCCCACGGCGGAGCGGTCGCCCGAAGTGCTGTGCGTGCGTGGCCGGATGGACGAGACGGGCGTGGATTTCGCGCTGGACGTGCATGGCGACGAGGCGCTGCCGCACAATTTCATCGCAGGCTTCGAAGGCGTTCCGGTCGTGACCAACCGGCAGCTGGACCTGCTGGAGCGGTATAAATCCGCCCTTTCCCGCCACAATGCCGAATTCCAGACGCGGATCGGCTATCCCGTCACGCCGCCGGGCAAGGCCAACCTTGCCATGTCCACCAACCAGCTGGCGCATCGCTTCGGCTGTGTGTCTGCGACGCTGGAGATGCCGTTCAAGGATTCAGCGGACCTGCCCGATCCGGCGGTTGGCTGGTCCCCGGCGCGCAGCCGCCACCTGGGGCGGGCCTGCCTGTCGGCGCTGGCGGACATCATCGACGATCTCTGACACCTGATTTTGACAACAAGGGTTTGAAATGGCGCAACTTGTACTGATCCGCCACGGCCAGTCGGCGTGGAACCTGGAAAACCGCTTCACCGGCTGGTGGGATGTGAACCTGACGGAGAAGGGCATCGCCGAGGCGAAGGCCGCCGGGGCCGCGCTGAAGGCGGCCGGCCATGATTTCGACGCCTGCTTCACCAGCGTGCAGACCCGCGCGATCAAGACCCTGAACCTGGTGCTTGAGGAGATGGGCCGCCTGTGGCTGCCGGTGACGAAGGACTGGCGCTTCAACGAGCGGCACTATGGCGGGCTGACGGGCCTGGACAAGGCCGAGACGGCGGCGAAGCATGGCGACGAACAGGTGAAGATCTGGCGGCGCAGCTTCGACGTGCCGCCGCCCCTGCAGGAAAAGGGCAGCGCGTTCGATGTTTCGACCGACCGGCGCTATGCCGGTATCCCGATCCCGCAGACGGAAAGCCTGAAGGACACGATCGCCCGCGCGCTGCCCGCCTATGAAGAGCTGGTGGTGCCGCAGCTGAAGGCGGGGAAGCGGGTGGTGATCGCCGCGCACGGCAATTCGCTGCGGGCGCTGGTGAAGCATCTGTCCGGCATTTCGGATGCCGACATCGTGTCGTTCGAGATCCCGACCGGCGTGCCGATCCTCTATACGCTGGATGCCGATCTGAAGGCGACGGACCGGCGCTTCCTGAGCCTGTGAGGCTTGCCAATGGGGCCATGCGCCCTTAGGGCGCGTTTTTTGCCGGGGATGGGCTTGTGACGGCTTTGGTTGGGATCATCATGGGCAGCGCGTCGGACTGGGAGACGATGCGCCACGCCGCCGAAACGCTGGACGCGCTGACGGTGCCGCACGAGGTGAAGATCGTGTCGGCGCACCGCACGCCGCGCCGGATGGTCGCCTATGCCGAAAGCGCGGCGGATCGCGGGCTGAAGCTGATCATCGCCGGGGCCGGGGGCGCCGCGCACCTGCCCGGCATGGTCGCCAGCCTGACGCATCTGCCCGTGCTGGGCGTGCCGGTGCAATCAGCCGCGCTGTCCGGGCAGGATTCGCTGCTGTCGATCGTGCAGATGCCGGCGGGCATCCCGGTGGGCACATTGGCGATCGGCAAGGCGGGGGCGATCAATGCCGCGCTGCTGGCCGCTTCCATCCTGGCGATCACCGATGCCGATCTTGCGGCGCGGTTGCGGGCCTGGCGGCAGGCGCAGACCGACGCGGTTGCGGATTCGCCTCTCTGATGGCGATCCTGCCCGGCGCGACCATCGGGATATTGGGCGGCGGCCAGCTGGGCCGGATGCTGGCGCTGGCGGCGGCGCCCCTGGGCTATCGCGTGCATGTGTTCGCGCCGGAGGGCGAGGCTGTCGCATCCGAGGTGGCGGCGGCGGAAACGCGGGCCGGATATTCGGACGAGGCGGCGCTGGCGCGGTTCGCGGCGGATTGCGACGTGATCACCTACGAGTTCGAGAATGTGCCGTCTGCGACGGTCGCCTTCCTTGAGGCGCTGAAGCCCGTGCGCCCCGGCCATGCCGCGCTGGACGTGGCGCAGGACCGGCTTTCGGAAAAGCAGTTCGTCGAGGCGCTGGGCGGCCGCACGGCGCCCTATCGCACGGTGGAGACACTGGCCGAGCTGGAGGCGGGGCTGGCGGAGCTGGGGGCGCCCGCGATCCTGAAAACGCGCCGCTTCGGCTATGACGGCAAGGGGCAGGCCCGGATCGGATCGACGGCGGAGGCGGCCGAGGCCTTTGCGTCCGTGGGGGGCAAGGGGCTGATCCTGGAAGGGTTCGTGCGGTTCGACGCCGAATTCTCCATCCTGGTTGCCCGCTGCCCGCGCGGGCGGGAGGTGCATTATCCCGCCTGCCTGAATGTGCATGAGGATGGCATCCTTTCCCGCACCACGATCCCGGCCGAGGGCATCGACCCGGGCCACCTGGATGCGGCGACGGCGCTTGTCGTCAGGATCGCGGATGCACTGGATTATGTGGGCGTGCTGGCCTGCGAGTTTTTCGCGACCGAAAACGGGCCTGTCTTCAACGAGATGGCGCCGCGCGTGCACAACAGCGGGCACTGGACGATCGAGGGCGCGGAAACATCGCAGTTCGAGCAGCATGTGCGGGCGATCTGCGGCCTGCCGCTGGGGCCGGTGGGCCTGACGGCGCCGCTGGTGGAAATGCGCAACCTGCTGGGCGACAGCTCTGCCGAGTGGGGCCGGATCCTGGCCGATCCGACGGCCCATCTGCACCTCTATGGCAAGCGCGATGCGGTGCCGGGGCGCAAGATGGGGCATGTGACGCGGCTGCTGCCGCAGCCATAGCTCTGGCGGCTGCGGCCGGATGTGATATTCTGCGCCACGGAAGACCGTGGGAGGATCGATCCATGACCAAGACGCCTTGGAGAGGGCTGCTGGTCGCGGCCGCGCTGGCCGCAACGGGCAGCGGAACGGCTGCCGATGCCGCCGCCACCATATTGGGCGGCAGCTCGGCCGGGCGGGACTGTTATCTGGCCGCCGAATTCAAGCGGGAGACGAAGGCGAGCCTGGACACCTGTTCCCGCGCGCTGGACCTGGATTCGCTGAACCGGCGCGACCGCGCCGCGACGCTGGTGAACCGGGGCATCATCCACATGCAGGCGCGCGATCTGGAGAACGCCGTGGCCGATTACCGGTCGGCCATCGCAATGGACCCGGCGCTTGCCGAGGCGCATGTGAATCTGGGCATCGCGCTGCTGCACCGGGGCGGGCAGGATCAGGCCGCCATCGATTCCCTGACGCGCGCGCTGGAAATGAAGCCCGACAGGCCGGAAGTCGCCCTCTACACACGGGCCGTCGCGCACGAGATGCTGGGCAATGTGCGCGAGGCCTATGAGGATTATGCCGCCGCCGCCGCGCTGGCGCCGGAATGGAAGGAGCCGGCGGAGCAGCTGAAGCGCTTTTCGGTGGAGCGGCGCAAGACCGAGCGGGGATAGGCGCTCAGGGCCGCCAGATCAGGCCCGTGCTGGGCGGCACCTTGTTCGCGAGCAGGCGGTTGAAGCCTTCGGTATAGCCTGAAGGGCCGCTGCTGCTTTCCACGTGCAGCCAGGCGGGCGTGGTGGCAAGGAAATCGGCCATGCTCTGCGCCAGTTCGGCATCGAACGCCTGGGGGCCGATCTGCCGGGCGCGCGCTTCCCAATGGGTGGGGGCGAAGAACAGGGCAGGTTGGGGGCCTTCCAGCGGCTCGTCGGCGGTTTGGTTCCAGTTGGTGTCGCCTACGATATGGCTGGCGGCGAGGCCCTTCAGATGGCGGTGCAGCCGCGCCTTCAAACGGGCGTTGCCGGAGAAATCGACGAGGACGGACGGGGTTGCCGGGTCGAGCGACTCAATCGCATCATAGGCGAGGACCTGGCTGTAGAAGCCGGTCTGTTCCACGAAGCCCCTGTTGGCTTCGGAAGTGAGGCCGATGGGCGCATGGCCGGCCTGTTTCAGGTTCCAGGCAGTGGCGAGCGCGGTTTTCGACGAGGCGCTGGTGAGGAGAACCTGCCGCCCGGCGGCCAGATCCGGCGCGAGGCTGTGCGCCAGCACGAAGCCCGTGCCGTAGAGCGGCTGGAACAGGGCGACGAGCGGCTCTGCCTGGGCGGGCACATTCGGGGTGGGGCGATAGCTGTTGTACACAGGGGCAAGCGCCTGCCGGTGATCGGCGAGATCGGAGAAGCCGCCCGCCTTTACCGGGCCGGGCCTGAGCCTGAGATGCGTGGCGGAGGGCCAGTAGCCGAACAGGCGCAGGCCTTCTGCGATGCCGGCCGCCCGGCTCTGGATCACGGTGCCATAGCCCCACACAGGCACGATGCCGCGATCCGGTTCCGAGGCGGGGAAGAAGTTCCAGTAGTGGAGCGGGGCGCCGCCGTGCACGGCATAGGTGATGTTGTTCGAGGTGAGCGCGGCGAGATCGACGCGGGCGATGAGTTCGCCTTCGGCAGCCGCAAGGTCGATCGCGACCTGCCGCTGATTTGCAAGATCTGACCGGCTGACTTCGATGGAATAGCCACTCATGTCGACGAACTCCCTCTTCCCGATATTGCGACGCTATCGGAATTGCAGGAAACTGCACCCCCCTGATTGAAAAGGGGCGGTCGGGGGGCCGTGCTGGACCAAGGCGGGAGAGGGGCGATGAAAGACGATGTGCGTGCGATAGCGGCCGACTATGCGGCCATGGTGGCGGCCGGCCATATGGACGAGGCCGCGATGAAGCACTGGGCCGACGATCTGGTGACGATCGAGGCGATGCCGGGCGAGATGGATCGGACCGAGGGCAAGGCAGCGGCGGTCGCCAAGGCGGAATGGTGGTATGCCAATCACGAGATCCACGGGTTCCGGTCGGAAGGGCCGTTCGTGAACGGCGACAGCTTCCTGCTGGTGATGGACATCGACGTGACACCGAAGGGCGGCGAGCGCATGCAGATGCGCGAAGTCGTGGGCTATCGCGTGGCCGGCGGCAAGGTGGTGGAAGAGCGCTATTACTATTGAAGAAGGGGCCGGTCGCCCGGCCCCTTCGATTGCAGACCGCCTGCGGGATCAGGCGGCAGGCCGCCGTGCAAGATCAGGCGGCTTCGCCGTCGATCACGGGCGTGTCGTTCGCGCCGATCTCCACCTTGCGCGGCTTCTTGTGCTCGGGCACTTCGCGCTTCAGGTCGATGTTGAGAAGGCCGTGCTCGAACGAGGCGTTCGTCACCTTGATGACGTCGGCCAGCTGGAAGCGGCGCTCGAACGCGCGCTTGGCAATGCCGCGATGCAGGAAGGTGCGTTCGGCCGGCTGCACTTCATCGGCGGCCTTGCCGGTGACGACCAGGGTGTTTTCCTGCACCGTGATGTCCAGCTCTTCGCGGGTGAAGCCGGCGACGGCCATGGTGATGCGATAGGCGTCGTCGCCCAGCTTCTCGATATTGTAGGGCGGGAAGCTGGTGTCGCCTTCGGCGGCGCGGGCCACGCTGTCGATCAGGCGGTTGAGGTTTTCAAAGCCGATCGAGGAACGGAGCAGGGGGGTGAAATCGAAGTTCGTACGCATGGATCGCCATCCTTTCAAAGCAATGGTCATGTGGTGCCCGCCGGTTGGCCGGGCTTTCGTGGGGCGCGGCCCCCGGAGGCTGCCGCTGTCCACGATGGGGAATCTGGGATAGGGAACAGGGGTTTCAAGGGGGGTGGGGCGGTGCTGCACTTGCGCGGCTGCCGTGCGGCCCCCTAATGGGCGCCTGAGACAGCGACCGGGCCCACGGCCCGCGTATCACGGAATAGCGAGAGCCATGACTTCGACTGCCGACATCCGGGCATCCTTCCTCGACCATTTCGCGAAAAATGGTCATGCGCTGGTGCCATCCGCGCCGCTGGTGCCGCAGAACGACCCGACGCTGATGTTCGTGAACGCCGGCATGGTGCCGTTCAAGAATGTGTTCACGGGGCTGGAATCCCGGCCCTACACGACCGCGACTTCCAGCCAGAAGTGCGTGCGCGCGGGCGGCAAGCACAACGACCTCGACAATGTGGGCTATACGGCGCGCCACCATACCTTCTTTGAAATGCTGGGGAATTTTTCCTTCGGTGACTATTTCAAGGATCAGGCGATCACGCTGGCCTGGGATCTGCTGACGGGCACATGGGGCCTGCCGAAGGACAGGCTGACGGTTACCGTTTATCATACGGACGACGAGGCGTTCGCGCTGTGGAAGAAGATTGCGGGCCTGCCCGACGAGCGGATCATCCGCATCCCGACGAGCGACAATTTCTGGTCCATGGGCGACACCGGCCCCTGCGGGCCATGTTCCGAAATCTTTTATGACCATGGCGCGCACATTCCCGGCGGCCCCCCCGGCTCGCCGGACGAGGATGGCGACCGCTTTGTCGAAGTGTGGAACCTGGTGTTCATGCAGTTCGATCAGCAGCCGGACGGAACCCGGCTGAACCTGCCCAAGCCTTCGATCGACACCGGAATGGGGCTGGAGCGGATCGCGGCCGTGCTGCAGGGCACGCACGACAATTTCGAGATCGACATCTTCAAGCAGCTGATCGGCGAATCCGCCGCGCTGACGAAAACGCCGACGGACGCGGTGAACACCCGTGCCTCTCACCGGGTGATCGCGGACCATCTGCGGTCCGCCGGGTTCCTGGTGGCCGACGGCGTGCTGCCCGCCAACGAGGGGCGCGGCTATGTGCTGCGGCGGATCATGCGCCGCGCCATGCGCCATGCGCACCTGCTGGGGGCGAGCGAGCCCCTGATGCACCGGCTGGTGCCGGCGCTGGTGAGCAGCATGGGCGGGGCTTTCCCCGAACTGGTGCGGGCGCAGCCGCTGATCGCGGAAACGCTGAAGCTGGAGGAAACCCGTTTCCGCCAGACGCTGCAGAACGGGCTGAAGCTGCTGGACGATGCGACCGCCGGGCTGAAGCCGGGTGCGGTGCTGCCGGGCGATGTCGCCTTCCGCCTGTATGACACCTATGGCTTCCCCTATGACCTGACAGAGGACGCGCTGAAGGCGCAGGGGCTGGGCGTGGATCGCGCGGGATTCGACGCCAGCATGGCCGAGCAGAAGGCGCGCGCACGTGCCGCCTGGGCAGGTTCGGGCGCGAACGCCACCGACAGCCTGTGGTTCGATCTGGCCGAAAAGCTGGGGGCGACGGATTTCATCGGCTATTCGACGACCGGCGCGGAAGGCGCGATCGTCGGGCTGGTGAAGGACGGCGCAGAGGTTGCCGAAGCGCAGGCCGGCGACGAGCTGGTGATCCTGACCAACCAGACGCCCTTCTATGCCGAAAGCGGCGGGCAGGTGGGCGACACCGGCGTGATTTCCGTGGGCGACGCGCGGTTCGAGGTGGCTGACACGCAGAAGCCGTTGGGCAAGCTGCATGCGCATTCGGGCAAGCTGGTTTCGGGCACGCTGAAGCTGGGCGATGCCGTGCAGCTGAAGGTGGACGCCGAGCGGCGGGCGGCCGTGAAGGCCAACCATTCGGCCACCCACCTGATGCATGCGGCGCTGCGCCGCGTGCTGGGCGGGCATGTGAGCCAGAAGGGCTCGCTGGTGGCGCCGGACAAGCTGCGGTTCGATTTTTCGCACCAGAAGCCCATGACGGCCGAGGAAATTGCTGCGGTCGAGGCTGAGGTGAATGCGGAAATCCGCGCCAACCTGCCGGTGGGCACCCGACTGATGACGCCGGATGCCGCGATCGAGGCGGGGGCGCTGGCGCTGTTCGGCGAGAAATATGGCGACGAGGTGCGGGTGCTTTCGATGGGCCGTGCGGCCGATACGGGGCGCAGCTTTTCGGTGGAACTGTGCGGCGGCACCCATGTGAACGCGACCGGCGACATCGCGCTGTTCCGCATCGTGTCGGAAAGCGCCGTTTCCTCTGGCGTGCGGCGGATCGAGGCGCTGACGGGCGTGGAGGCGCTGAAGCATCTGGTGGCGCAGGAAAATCTGCTGAAGGCGACGGCCGCCAGCGTGAAGGCGCGGGTTGAGGATGTGCCGGAGCGGGTGGCGGCGCTGGCCGACACGGTGAAGAAGCTGGAGCGCGAACTGGCGGACGCGAAGAAGGCGCTGGCGCTGGCCGGGCCGGGGCAGGCCGCCGAGGTGGCGCCGGAGCAGCTGGGCGACGTGCCTTTCCTGGGCCGGGTGATCGACGACCTGGATCCGAAGGAACTGCGCGGCCTGCTGGACGAAGAGAAGCAGCGCCACGGATCGGGCGTGTTCGCTATCGTGGCGACGCGCGACGGGCGGGCCTCCATCGCGGTATCGGTGTCTGCCGATCTGGCGGGCAAGGCCAATGCCGTTGATCTGGTGCGCGCAGGCGTGGCGGCACTGGGCGGGCAGGGCGGCGGCGGCCGGCCCGACATGGCGCAGGGCGGCGGGCCGGATGCGGCGAAAGCGGCAGAGGCGATCCAGGCGGTGAAGGCCGCCATCGCCCAAGCCGTCGCGGCCTGACGGTGGCGACGGTCGCGGTTCCGCCGGGCGAGGCCTCCCTTGTGGCCCACGCCAGCCCGCGGATCGCGATCATCGACATCGGTTCGAACTCTGTCCGCCTTGTCGTTTACAAGGGGCTGACGCGCACGCCGGCGGTTCTGTTCAACGAGAAGGTGATGGCCGGGCTGGGCAAGGGCCTGGCGCCGGGCGGCCGGCTTTCGGACGAATCCATGGACATCGCGCTGGCGGCGCTCGCCCGCTTTGCGCTGCTGTGCGACTCCATGGGGGTGGACAGCCTGCGGGCCGTTGCAACCGCTGCCGTTCGGGATGCCGCGAACGGCCCCGCCTTCGTGGCCCGGATCGCGGAGCTGACGGGCATCCAGGTGGAGATCATCGACGGCGAGACGGAAGCGCGCGGCGCCGCCTATGGCGTGATCGCTGGCATTCCGGATGCCGACGGCGTGGTGGGTGACCTGGGCGGCGGATCGCTGGAGCTGGTGCGGATCGCCGGCGGCGAGGTGCATGAGCGGCTGTCGCTGCCGCTGGGCTCGCTGCGGCTGGACGCCTTCCGCAAGAAGGGCCGGCGCGAGCTGGTCAGCCGGATCGACGAGGGGCTGAACGGACTGGGCTGGGCCGCGCTTGGCAAGGGGCTGCCCTTTTATGCGGTCGGCGGCAGCTGGCGGGCGCTGACGCAGCTGTACATGCACCAGACGGACTGGCCGCTGCCGGTGACGCATCAGCACATCCTGCCCGCCGACGCTCCGGAGCGGCTGGTGCGGACGCTGGCGCATATTTCGCTGAAATCGCTGAAGGATGTGCCGTCCATCTCGTCCTCGCGCGTGCCGCAGCTGCCGGGTGCGGCGGCGATGCTGCGGGCGGTGACGAAGCGGCTTGGCAGCTGCTGCATCGTGAGTTCCGCCTATGGGCTGCGCGAAGGGCTGCTGTATCAGGCGCTGTCGCCCGCGGCGCGGCGGCAGGATCCGCTGCTGTCTGCCGCGCGCGAGGCGGCGGACCGCATGGGCCGCTTTTCAGACGGCAGCGACGCCGATGTGGGCGAGGCGCTGCTGACCTTTTCCGATACGCTGTTCCCTGAGGAAGCGCCCGATCTGCGGCGGATCCGCCATGCGGCCTGCTTGCTGGCTGATACCGCCTGGCGCGCCCACCCCGACATGCGCGCGGAAGACGGCATGGACCTGGCGCTGCACGGCACCTGGGTGGGGATCGACGCTGCCGGGCGGGCGATGCTGGCAACGGCGCTGTGGGTGGTGAACGGCGGGGCGCTGCCCGGCAACGGAACCGATGTTCTGGGGCAGCTGGCCGGCCCGGATCAGCTGGCGCTGGCCCGGCTGTGGGGCCTTGCGCTGCGGCTGGGGCAAAGGCTGGGCGGCGGCGCGGCGGACGGGCTGCGCGAGGCCGCGCTTGCCCGCGAGCCGGGCGCGCTCGTCCTCAGCCTGCCGCGCGCCGCCGAGGCGCTCTACGCCGATTCGGTTCTGCGGCGGCACCGTTATCTGGCGCAGGCACTGGGGCTGGAACCGAAACTTCGTCTTCGCTGACGTCGGGTGCTTCGTCTTCGACGGGTTGCAGCGGCTGCATCCTGAGCTTGCCGTTCCGCACCGAGAATCCGAGCCGGCCTTCCACCAGCGCAAGGGCGTCTTCCCCGAATTGCTGGCGGCGCCAGCCCGAGAGGATCGGCAGGCCTTCGCGCACGCCGGCGGCCAGCGCCTCCATCTCTTCGGAGCGGGCGACGAGCTTCGGCGCGACGCCGCTTTCCTTGGCGCGGATCTTCAGCAGCAGCTTCAGAAGGTCTGCGATCAGAGAGGCATCGGTGGAAAGGCCGGGGCGATTTTCCCGCGGCGGCATCTCTTCGTCCGACAGGGGTTCTGCCGCAGCGATGGCCGCGAGCAGCCGCTGACCGATCGCGTTCGTCGTCCAGCTGGTGGAGAGGCCGCGCACCTTGCCCAGATCAGACTGGCTGACGGGCGGCGCGGCGGCGAGATCGGCCAGCGTCTCGTCCTTCACGATGCGGCCGCGCGGCACATTCTTGTCGCGGGCCTCAAGTTCCCGCCAGCGGGCGAGCGCCTTCAGGCGGCCGAGCACTTCCGGCTTGCGGTTCGGCAGCTTCAGCCGCTGCCAGGCGGTATCCGGGTTCACGACATAGTTGGACGGGTCCGACAGGCGGGCCATTTCCTCGTCCAGCCATTCGCCGCGCCCGGTCTTGCGCAGTTTGGTGAGCATCCGGGGGAACAGCTGGGACAGATAGGTGACGTCGCCGATGGCATAATGGATCTGCCGGTCCGACAGCGGGCGGCGCGCCCAGTCGGTGAAGCGGGCGCCCTTGTCGATCTGATGGCCGGTGAAATGGGCGACGAGATTGGCGTAGCTGACCTGCTCCCCCATCCCCATCGCCATAGCGGCGATCTGGGTGTCGAACAGGGGGAAGGGCACTTTTCCGGTGAGATTCATGAAAATCTCGATGTCCTGACCGCCCGCATGCAGGACTTTCAGGATCGATTCGTCTGACAGCAGCTGGAGAAAGGGTGTGAGATCGAGACCTTCGGCCAGCGGATCGATCGCGAACGCATCCTCGACAGAGGCGAGCTGAATCAGGCAAAGCTCTGGATAATAAGTGCTTTCCCGCATGAATTCGGTATCGACGCAAACGATGTCATGCTGTTTCAACCGGCCGATGAGCCGGGCGAGTGTTTCACTGTCTGTGACGAGCGGATGAATTTGCATGGATGCCCGATAGCGGCAGGATGCGTGCTTGACAAAAGGGTGGCCTTGGCCTTGACCCCCCGCCCATGAACACGACCGAAATTCACGCCTATCGCACCCATCATTGCGCCGAGCTGACGGCCGCGCATGTCGGCCAGACCGTCCGCCTGTCGGGCTGGATCCACCGCAAGCGCGACCATGGCGGCGTGCTGTTCATCGACCTGCGCGATCATCACGGCCTGACCCAGCTGGTGGTGGCCGCCGGTTCGCCGTTCCTGGAGACGCTGGACCGGCTGCGGCTGGAATCCGTGGTGACGATCGACGGCGAAGTGGTGGCGCGCAGCGAGGGCACGGTGAACCCGAACCTGCCGACCGGCGCCATCGAGGTGCGGGTTCGTGGGGTTTCCGTGCAATCCGAAGCAGCCGAGCTGCCGCTGCCGGTGGCGGGCGAGGCGGAATATCCTGAGGATATCCGCCTGCGCTACCGCTTCCTGGATCTTCGGCGGGAGCGGCTGCACAGGAACATCGTGCTGCGTTCGAAGGTGATTTCGTCGCTGCGCCAGCGGATGCAGGCGCAGGGCTTCACCGAATATCAGACGCCGATCCTGACGGCTTCCAGCCCGGAGGGCGCGCGCGACTTCCTGGTGCCTTCGCGGCTGCATCCGGGCAAATTCTATGCGCTTCCGCAGGCGCCGCAGATGTTCAAGCAGCTGCTGATGGTGGCGGGCTTCGACCGTTATTTCCAGATCGCGCCCTGCTTCCGCGACGAGGATGCGCGGGCGGATCGCTCTCCGGGTGAATTCTACCAGCTCGATTTCGAGATGAGCTTCGTGACGCAGGAAGATGTGTTCCAGGCGATCGAGCCGGTGCTGGCGGGCGTGTTCGCTGAGTTCGCCGGCTGGAACCGCGACAAGCCCTGGGCGGTGACGGAAGGGGCGTTCCCGCGCATTCCCTACCGCGAATCCATGCTGAAATATGGCAATGACAAGCCCGATCTCAGGAACCCGCTGCTGATTTCGGACGTGTCGGAGCATTTCCGGCAATCCGGCTTTGGCCTGTTCGAGAAGATCGTGGGTTCGGGCGGCGTGGTGCGGGCGATCCCCGCGCCGAACACTGCGGAAAAGAGCCGCAAGTTCTTTGACGACATGAACGAATGGGCGCGCAGCGAAGGCCATGCGGGCCTTGGCTATGTGACGCGCAAGGGCGGCGAATTCGGCGGCCCCATCGCCAAGAACCATGGCACGGAGGGCATGGAAGCCCTGTATGCGGCGCTTGGGCTTGGCCCGGACGACGGCTGTTTCTTTGCGGCCGGCAAGGAGCTTGCGGCTGCCAAGCTGGCCGGCTTTGCCCGCACCCGCGTGGGCGAGCAGCTGGGGCTGATCGAGCAGGGCGCCTATAAGTTCTGCTGGATCGTGGATTTCCCGATGTTCGAGGCGGACGAGGAAACGGGGAAGATCGACTTTTCCCACAACCCCTTCTCCATGCCGCAGGGCGAGATGACGGCGCTGGAAACGAAGGACCCGCTGGAGATCCTGGCCTTCCAGTATGACATCGTCTGCAATGGGGTGGAGCTGTCCTCTGGCGCGATCCGGAACCACAAGCCGGAGATCATGTACAAGGCGTTCGAGATCGCCGGCTATACGCGCGACCAGGTGGACACGAATTTCCCCGGCATGATCAACGCCTTCAAATATGGCGCGCCGCCACACGGCGGGTCTGCGCCGGGCGTGGACCGGATCGTGATGCTTATCGCGGACGAGCCGAACATCCGCGAGGTGACGCTGTTCCCGCTGAACCAGAAGGCGGAGGACCTGATGATGAACGCGCCTTCGGCCGTGAGCGAGAAGCAGCTGCGCGAACTGCATATCCAGCCGCGCAAGCCGGCCTGAGCGGCGGAAACCCCGGCTGGGCGCCATGCGCCCTGCCGGGCATCAGCCGGTCAATATTTGACTGAGCAGCCGTAGGGGCGGCTGGTCGGCGTGGCGACGGGCTTCCCGGCCTTCACATCGGCCAGCGCCAGCTTCACCAGCGGTTCGGCCCTTGCGATGTCGGCCGGGTTGGCGCTGGGGATGCTGTCGATGCCGCCCGCATAGGCCAGCGTGCCATCCGGCGCGATCACGAACATGTGCGGTGTGGTGCGTGCGCCATAGGCGCGGCCGACGGCGCCATCGGCATCGAGCAGATAGGCCGTCGGCTGGGAACCCTGCTGGCGCATCTTGGCGCCGGCCTGCTCACCCGACAGATGGCCCTGCTTTCCGGCGGCGCCTGAATTGATCGTCAGCCACACGGCGCCGCCTTTGCGGGCTTCTGCCTGAAGTTTCTGCATGTCTCCGCCGGAATAATATTTCTGCACGAACGGGCATTCGGGGTTCGTCCATTCCAGCACCACGGGCTTGCCCTTGAAATCCGAGAGGCTGACGCTGCGGCCGGCGGCATCCTTTGCGGTGAAGGCGGGCGCGGGCTGCCCGACGACGGCATTCGCCAGCACCGGGGCGGCGAGGACGCCCAGGACCATGATGGGGGCGACTGCTGCAAACAGGGGCTTCATCATGAACATCTCCTTCTTGGCTTCGGCATGATGTCAGGTGGCGGATGAACCGGGGGTTGCAAGCGCCGTCAGCGCCCCGACGGTGAGGATCTGCGGAAGCTCCGTCACTTTGCCGTCGGCGCCGTAGAAGAGGTAGAGCGGGATACCGGCGCGGCCGCGATCCTGAAGGAAGCGGGCGATGGCCGGATCAGGCCGGGTCCAGTCCCCCACCATGACCTGGATGCCGGCCTTTTCAAAGGCTTCGGCGACGGCGGGATCGGACAGCGCGCCCTTTTCGTTCACCTTGCAGGTGAGGCACCAATCCGCCGTGAAATAGAGGAAGGTGGGCTTGCGGTCCCCCTGTGCGGCGGCGATGGCTTCGGGCGTGAAGGCAACGCCGGACAGGCTTGCCGGGCCGGGTTCCCGGGTGAGCGGATCCTGTTCTGTGGGCATGCGGCTGAGGGCGAGCGGCGACAGCAGCGCGATCAGCGCGGCGAGCGACACGGTGACGACGACGGACGCGCGCTTTTGCTGGCGCATGCCGAGGATCCACAGGATGACAGCCAGCGCCAGCGACATGGACAGCCCCAGCATCAGGGCGTTGTGCCCCGCCTGCCGCCCCAGCACCCAGGCGAGCGCCAGCGCGGTGAGGAACATCGGCACGGCGAGGAAGCGGCGGAAGCCGACCATCCACGGGCCGGGCCTGGGCAGCAGGCGGCGCAGGGCGGGAATGAAGCCGATGGCAAGGAAGGGCAAGGCAAGGCCAAGGCCCAGCCCCGCGAACACCGCGAGGCCCGCCATGGGCGGCAGCAGCAGGGCGGCGCCCAGCGCGCCGGCCATGAAGGGGCCGGTGCAGGGCGTGGCGACGAAGGCAGCGAGCGCGCCGGTGAAGAAGGCCCCGCGCGCACCCGGCTTCGACGCCAGATCCGAGCCCATGTTCGCGGCGCCGAGGTTCACCTCGTAGAGGCCCGCGAAGTTGAGGCCGATCGCCAGCGTCAGCAGCATCAGGAACAGCACGACGCGCGGATCCTGCAACTGGAAGGCCCAGCCTGCCCCCTGGCCCGCCGCCGCGATGCCGATGGCGGCCAGCCCCAGCAGCGTCGTGACCAGCACGACGCCCGCCGTATAGGCAAGCCCCTCCGCACGGGCGTGGGCGGCCGATTCGCCCGACCGCGCGAGGCTGAGCGCCTTCAGGCTTAGGATCGGGAACACGCAGGGCATCAGGTTCAGGATGAGGCCGCCGAGGATGGCGAGGCCGAGGGCGGGCCAGAATGCGGCCATGCCGGGCTTCGGGGCCGGGGCCGTCTTTAGCGGCTGCCCGGCCGTGACGGAGCCGGGCCGCGCGGTGATCGCAAGGCCCAGCACATCATCGCCGCGCTCGATCCGGAGGAGGCCGGGGACGTCGCCCGGCGTTGCGCCCGGCACGGCGTCTGTCTCCACGATGAGGGCCGTTGCGGTTCGCGAGACGGTTTGCGGGCTGGCGAACAGGACGCTGTCGTCGCCAGCCGCGAAGAAATGGGCCGCGGTGACGGCGCCGGTGTCGGCGAACGGAACGGAGAGGCGGATGCGCTTGCCGTCTGTCTGGTAGCTTGCGGCTTCGGCCAGCTGCACCGGCAGCGCGGCGCGTGCGGCGTCGAAGCGGGCGCGCTGGGCGGGATCGGCTGCACCGTCGCCGATGGGGAGGGTCAACGACAGGTCCGCCCCTTCGGGGATACAGATCTTGTCGTCGCACACGAGCCAGTCGATCCGGGCCTTCAGCGGCAGCTCCCCGCTTGCGCCCTGCGGAACGGTGACCTCGGCGAGGAGGACATTTTCATCGCCATAGACATGGTTCATCAGGCCGGCGACGACATAGGTTTCCGGCACCGGGTAGCGGAAATCCGACACGGTGACGCCCTTGGGCAGCTGCCATTGGGCGCGGGTGGGCATGCCGCTGTCGCCGGGATTTTCCCAATAGGTGTGCCAGCCGGGCTTCGGATCCATCACCAGGCCAATGGTGAAGCGCTGCCCCGGCGCCGGGGCCTTCACCTCGCTGACGAGCTCGACGCGGGTGTTTTCCAGCTGTGCGCTGCTGGCGGCAAGCGCCGGGCCGGCAATCAGAAGGGCGAATGCGAGGAAGAGGCGGGCAAGCATCGCCGCCTGTTTACGGGAGGGCGGGCGGCGGGGGAAGGGCGTTGCGACGGGAGGAGAAACGGAAGGGCAGGAAGGTAGGCGGGCAGGCCGCGCCGCCGCAGACGCAGACGCAGAAAAGGCGGGGCTTTCGCCCCGCCTTTTCCCGTGCCGCCTGACCCGCGAAGACGGGCCTGCGGTGCAGCGCTGTGGCGCTTAGCGCTTCGAGAACTGGAAGCTGCGGCGGGCCTTGGCCTTGCCGTACTTCTTCCGCTCGACCGCGCGGCTGTCGCGCGTGAGGAAGCCGGCCTGCTTCACGGCGGTGCGAAGCGCCGGTTCATAGCGGGTCAGCGCCTGGGCGATGCCGTGCTTGACCGCGCCGGCCTGGCCCGAAAGGCCGCCGCCGACGACGGTTGCGACCACGTCATACTGTTCCAGCCGCTCGGCCACGTCGAACGGCTGGTTGATCACCAGGCGCAGCGTGGGGCGGGCGAAATAGACGGTCTGGTCGCGGCCGTTGATCAGGATCTTGCCGGAGCCGGGCTTCAGCCACACGCGGGCGACGGCATCCTTCCGGCGGCCGGTCGCATAGGCGCGGCCGAACTTGTCGAGGATCTGCGGACGCAGCGCGACAGGTTCCGCCTGCACGACGGGGGCAGCCGGAGCCGCTTCGTCAGCCGGGGCAGCTTCGGCCAAGGGCGCAGGGGCCGGCGCGGCGGGCTGGGACTGCTGCAGCTTCGCGAGATCCGCGAGGCTCATGCGGGTGTCTTCCTGAGGGGTGTTCTCGCTCATTTCGCGGCAACCTTGCCTTCTGCCTGGGCGCCCAGGACGTTCTTGCGGTTCATCGAGGCGACATCGAGCACCTCGGGGTTCTGCGCGGCATGCGGATGCTCGCTGCCGGCGAAGACGCGCAGGTTGCGCATCTGCTGGCGGCCGAGCGGGCCGCGCGGGATCATGCGCTCAACGGCCTTTTCAAGGACGCGCTCGGGGAAGCGGCCTTCCAGCACCTTGTCGGCGCGGACTTCCTTGATGCCGCCGGCATAGCCGGTGTGGCGATAATACATCTTCTGCGTCGCCTTGCGGCCGGTGAAGCGCACCTTGTCGGCGTTGATGACGATGACATTGTCACCGCAATCGACGTGGGGGGTGAAGCTTGCCTTGTGCTTGCCGCGCAGGCGGTTGGCGACGATGGTGGCCAGACGGCCGACGACGAGGCCGTCGGCATCGATCAGGATCCACTTCTTCTGGACCTCGGCCGGCTTGGCCGAGGCAGTGGTGCGGGTGAGCATCGCTTGTCCTTGGGTATGATAATCGGTTCGGAGCGCGGGGCACTACGCGAACAGGCTGCAAAAGGCAAGGAAACGGCGTGTGGTATTTTCATACCGCACATCGAACAGCCCTTCTATCCGGCCGGTTCGCTCTGTGTCCGGACCCATCGGGCATAGCTTTCCAGGCTGTCCTCAACGGGCCAGACCGTGATTGCGGGGACTTCATAGCTGTGTTCGGCGGCGATCGCTTCCACGAGCGCCTGCGCGGTGGCGGCCGCCGACTTGAAGATGGCGGCCACTTCGCTTGCCAGCCGGACTTCGCCTTCCCAGCGATAGACGGAGGTGCAGGGGCCCAGGATGTTGGCGCAGGCGGCAAGCCGCCGATCCACCATCGCGCGGGCGACACGCTCCGCCTCGTCCGTGGAACCGAAGATGCAATAGACGGATACGATCCCGGTCAATGGAGCCTCCCCAAGGTGCGCCTGCCGACACTGTGGGCGCCCCAGGCCGTGCTGGCGACGACAAGCGCGCCGACAGCCTGATGCAGCACGGCAAGCGTGATGTTCATGCCCGTCATGACCACGGCGATTCCCAGCAGGATCTGGGTGCCGAAGGCGCTGTGGATCGCGACAGAGGCCGGCCGCGCGCCGGCGCGCCGGGCCTGACGGGCCAGAACGACCAGCGCGGCCACCGCCACCCATGCCCACCAGCGGTGCAGGAAATGCACCAGGTGCGGATCATCCGCGAGGCTGGAGAGGCCCAGATACTGCGCGTTTTCCGGGAAGAAACGGCCGTTCATGAGGGGCCAGGTGTCTGACGCCCAGCCGGCGTTCAGGCCCGCGACCCAGGCTCCCAGCAGCAGCTGGATGAACAGGATGAGGGCGGTGACGGCGGCGAACGGCGTGAGCCGGGCCGGGCGGGATGCCGGATTCGCGGCCAGCTGGCGCAGATCGAGCGCGGTCCAGACCAGACCGGCCAGGATGAACAGAGCCGTCAGCAGATGCACGGCAAGGCGATAGTGGGACACATCGGTGCGTTCGGAGAGGCCCGACGAGACCATCCACCAGCCGATCGCGCCCTGGAGCCCGCCCAGCGCCAGCAGCGCGAGGAGGCGCGGGCCATAGCCCTTCGGAATGGCTCGCCGCGCCGCGAACCAGGCCAGCGGCAGCGCAAAGGCAAGGCCGATGAGCCGGCCAAGCAGCCGATGCACCCATTCCCAGAAATAGATGAACTTGAAATCCGCCAGGCTCATGCCCTGATTCAGTTCCTTATATTCCGGAATTTGCTGATATTTTTCGAACTCGGCGATCCACTGCGCCTCGTTCAGGGGCGGGATCGCGCCGGTGATCGGCTTCCATTCGGTGATGGACAGGCCCGATTCCGTAAGCCGGGTGATGCCGCCCACCACGACCATCGCGAACACCAGCAGGGCGACGGCCAGCAGCCAGTTGGCGATGGCGGCGGGGCGGGCCGACGGGGGGATGAGACCGGACGTGGCGGGGGACGGATTGACCATGGCGCTGACCCTTAGACCCCGTGGCGCGCGGGAAAAAGAGCAGCCTTGTCGCAACCCGGGCGTGCCGAGGCCCTTTCCGATTGCCGCCATTCCGCCTAGGCTTGGCGGACAATGGACACCGAAAAATCCCGAGACCCGCAGCCGACCCCGGTGGAGACACCGGCTGTTCCCTCCGTTGCGTCCCCCGTTTTGCCCGCGACCGAGCCGGCCGCTCCCCCAGCTGCGCCCCATTCCGGTGGGGTGGCCCCGATGGCGTGGGAATGGCCCTCCGTCCACCCGGAGGCGTGGAAGTTCGCGGCCGTGCCGGCGGCGCTTGCGCTGGTGTTCTTCCTTTCGGGCTGGAGCATCGTCGCCTGGCCGATGGTGGCGCTGACAGTGTTCATCTGCGCATTCTTCCGCGATCCGAAGCGCGCGTCGCCTGCGGGCGAGGGGCTGATCCTGTCTCCGGCGGACGGGCTGGTCAGCCAGATCATGACGGTGGAGCTGCCGCGCCAGCTGGTGGGCGAGGGCGGGCTGGCCGCCGGAACCGCCATGCGCATCTCCATCTTCATGTCGGTGTTCGATGTGCACATCAATCGCGCCCCCATCGCGGGCACGGTGACGAAGATGGCCTATGTGCCGGGCGCCTTCCTGAACGCAGACCTGGACAAGGCGAGCGAAGAGAATGAGCGGCAATATTTCCTGATCGAGGGGGCCGACGGCACGAAAGTTGGCTTCACCCAGATCGCCGGGCTGGTGGCCCGGCGGATCGTGGGCTTCGTGCGCGAAGGCAGCATCGTGGGCACCGGGCAGCGCGTGGGGCTGATCCGGTTCGGAAGCCGGGTGGATGTGTTCCTGCCCGAAGGCTATGCCCCGAACGTGGTGAAGGGCCAGCGGGCGGTGGCCGGTGAAACGGTGATTGCCGTGCGCGGCGCGGCGCCTGCCCGGCCGGGGCCCCGCCAATGACGGAGCCTGCGCGGCCCGGCCCGCCGCCGCTTCCGCTGCGGGCGCTGATTCCCAACGCCATCACCATGCTCGCGCTCTGTTCCGGGGCGACGGGGGTGCGCTTTGCGATCGGCGGCGAATTCGACAAGGCCGCTGCCGCGATCGTGATCGCGGCCGTGCTGGACGGGATCGACGGCCGCGTGGCGCGGCTGCTGCGGGGGACGAGCCGGTTCGGCGCGGAACTCGATTCGCTGTCGGACGTGACGGCCTTCGGCGTGGCGCCGGCGCTGATCCTTTACCTGTGGGCGCTCGACGACCTGGGCCGGCTGGGCTGGGTTGTGGCGCTGGCGCTGGCGGTGTGCTGCGCGCTGCGGCTGGCGCGGTTCAACACCGCGCTGGATCTTGCCGATCTGCCCAAGACGGGGGGGGGCTTTACCACCGGCGTTCCCGCGCCGGCCGGCGCGGGGCTTGCGCTGGCACCCCTGTTCTGGAGCCTGGCGCACGACGGCGCGCTGGACCTGGACCCCCATAACCGGGCGATCCTGGTGGCGGTGGTGACGGGCGTTACGGCCTTTCTGATGGTTTCGGCCCTGCCGGGCTGGGGATTCAAATCCGTGCACATACCCCGTAGCGCCCGGCTGTTCGTGCTGGCGGCCGTGGGCCTGTTTGCGGCCGCGCTGGCGCAGGCCCCCTGGATGACCCTGTGCGTGCTGGCGGTGCTGTACGGGGCGGCATTCCCCTTCGCGACGCTGCGCTACAACCAGTTGCGAAAGGCCGAATTGGCGCCGCGGGACAGCGGGGACTGACGCGCTAGGCTGCGAGCCGAAGCCCCTGCGCCACTGCGGGTCGCTGGCCGGGGAAGGGGAGGATGTTGGATTCGCCGGTGCCGCCGGCCTTCAGCACCACGATTCCGGCACGGGGGCCGCGCAGCGCCATCGCGAGCGCAGGGGAGCGACGCCACAGCAGCGCCGCGTTCAGGCCGACGAGCGCCAGCAGGGCCAAAGAGGAAGCAATCATCCGCGACATCCTTTCGAATCGGGCATTCCAATCCTGTTCCGATTCGGATGTTCTTTGTTTGTTCCAAACGAGTCAAGCCTGTCTGCCGGGATGATGTTGCGTTGAGGAAATGGCGGCCTTCCCGTTTCCCTTCGCTTTGCGCTAGGACTGCGGGCGGGAGGAGATGCCGACATGACGACGGGCACGATGCAGGACTGGCGAGCGCGAGATCGTGAGCCTGACCTGCGAGGGCCATGAGGTTCGCACCAACTGGCGGCAGGTTCAGGGGCGTGCCCGCCAGGTGGCGCAGGCGCTGCGGGGGCTGGGCGTGAAGCCCGGCGAGCGGGTGGCGACGCTGGCCTGGAACACCCACCGCCATGTGGAAAGCTGGTACGGCATTTCCGGTATGGGCGGGGTGGCCCACACCATCAATCCCCGGCTGTTCGAGGACCAGATCGCCTATATCGCGAACCATGCCGAGGACAGGGTGCTGTTCTTCGACCTGACCTTCGTGAAGCTGGTGGAAAAGCTGGCGCCGCGCCTGACCACGGTGGACCATTATGTGCTGCTGACTGATCGCGCCCATATGCCGGCGGACTGCAGCCTGAATCTGATCTGCTATGAAGAGCTGATCGCGGGGCAGGATGCGGATGCCCCCTGGACGGTGGTGGCGGAAACTGCGCCGTCGGGCCTGTGCTATACCTCTGGCACCACGGGGAACCCGAAGGGCGTGCAATATTCCCACCGGGCCAATGTGCTGCATGCCTATGGCGCGTGCATGGGCGATGTGCTGGATGTCCGTTCGAACACGGTGATCCTGCCGGTGGTGCCCATGTATCACGCCAACGCCTGGGGCGTCCCCTATGCGGCGGCGGCCACCGGCGCGAAGCTTGTGATGTGCGGGCCCAATTTCGATGCGCCAACGATCGCCAACATGATCCGCAAGGAAGGTGTGACGCTGACGCTGGCGGTGCCGACGGTGTGGCTGGGCATGTTGCAGCACCTGGAAGCGACGGGCACGAACCTTGATCCGCTGGAGCGGGTGGTGATCGGCGGATCCGCCGCGCCGCGCGCCATGATCGAGGCGTTCGAGGAGAAATATGGCGTCGATGTGTGCCATGCCTGGGGCATGACGGAGATGACGCCGCTGGGCACGCTGGGCACGCTTTCCGCCGAGGCGCGGACGCTGCCGCGTGCGAAGCAGATCGATCTGAAGTGCAAGCAGGGCCGCGCCATCTTTGGCGTGGAGCTGAAGCTGGTGGATGATGAAGGGCGCGAACTACCGCGAGACGGGGTTGCGTTCGGCCGGCTGATGGTGCGCGGGCCGTGGATCGTGGGCAGCTATTTCAAGGGGGACGGCGGCACCATCCTGGATCGGGATGGCTGGTTCGACACCGGCGATGTCGCGACCATCGACCCCAGCGGCTACATGCAGATCACGGACCGGTCGAAGGACGTGATCAAGTCCGGCGGGGAATGGATCTCCTCCATCGAAATCGAGAATCTGGCGGTGGGGTGCCCCGGCGTGGTGGAAGCAGCCGTGATCGGCGTGGCCCACCCCAAGTGGGACGAACGCCCGCTGCTGATCATCGTGCGCAAGGAAGGCGCGACGATGACGGGCGCGGACGTGCTGGCCTATCTGGAGGGCAAGATCGCCAAATGGTGGATGCCCGATGCGGTGGAGTTCGTGGATTCCATTCCACATACCGCCACGGGCAAGATCCAGAAGACGGCGCTGAGGGAGCAGTTCGCGGGCTACCGGCTGGCGGCGTGACGCCCCCAGCCGGTTGCGCGGATCAGCGGATCGGCACCTGAACCGTCTGCCCGGCAGGCCCCGGGAAATCGGTGAACAGGGCCGTTGCAAGAACGGGCGTCAGCGGCGTGCCGCGCTGGCCGCCCGGCTGGGTGTCCAGGCTGGCCCGGCCTTCCCACACGGCCTGATTGCCGGGGTTCTGCACGAGGGAGACGGACAGCGTGGTCGTGGTGGCGACCGACGGCGACGGTTGCCCGCCGACCGGCACGTTCACGCTAGTGCCCACGCCGACATTGCCGGTGGAAAATCCGCCGCCGATGCCGATGGAGACGCCGGACTGGCGCGGCGGGCCGATGCGTTCCGTTGTCTGCACATCGACCACGGCCGTGAACTGGGCCGCCTGCGGGCTGGAGACAGGCTCGAACCCCTGGCGGCGCAGCTCGGCGCCCACCGCATTGGCCTGCTGCTGGAACTCCAGGCTGCTGGCCATCTGCGGATTGGCCGGGCGGATATAGACCGTGCCCCGGCTCATCGGCTGGTTCTGGTGGAAGCGCAGCACATTGGCCGTGGGCGTGGTGGAGCAGGCCCCGAGCGCGAGCGCGACGGCGACGAGCGCGGCAGACGCGGCGCGCATGGTTACAGGCGAACCTGCTGGGTGACGCCCGGCGTGCCGGGGAAGTCGGTGAAGAGGGCGGTCGCCAGGCGCGGAACCGCCCATGTCAGCGTCGATTCCTGGGAACCGGCGTTCGCCGTCTTGGAGGCGCGGCCTTCCCAGACCTTCTGGCCGTCACCCTGGCGCTGGATCTGCACGGCGATCGTGGTCGTGCGCTCGGTGCTGTTGCGCGGGCCGCGGCCGACCGGGGTGGCGATGATGGCGGAGCCGACGGGGACGCCGACCGTGGTGCCCGGGCGGGTAACGGTGGTGCCGTCCGTCTGCGCGATGTCCAGCGTGGCGACATATTGCGCCTGCGCGGCGCTCGGCACAGTCTGGAAGCCTTGGCGGCGCATTTCGACGGCGACCGATTCCGAATGGGTGCGGAATTCCAGGCTGTTGGCCATGGAGGGATCGGCCGGCTGGATGAACAGCGTGCCCCGGTTGATCGGCTGGTTGGTGTGGAAGCGCGCCACATCGGCATAGATGCCGCCGCGCCCGCACGCGCTGAGCGCGATCATCAGGGCGATGGAGGATGCGGCCAGAATACCCTTTTTCATTGCTGTTCCCCTGCTCGTTTCCCGCCCTTCCTAGAACTGCTTAGGCGGAAATTCCAGCGGCGTTCGTCGCATATCAGTCCATGTCTGCGGCGCCGATGGGCATGCCGGGCGGCACCCGGGGCGCGCTGTCGGGGCTGGCGAGGAAGGCTTCCACCGAATCCCGGTCTGCCAGCAGCTTCAACAGGCCCGCTTTCCAGGTCCGCTGGGCGGCTGATGTGGCGGGGCTGGCCGCAAGATCCGTGCGGAAGCGATCGACCGCCCCGTGCAGCTGCAGCGCGACGACCGGCGACAGCCCCGGCTGCCGCTGGGCGCGCAGGACGGCGCCGACGATCCGTGTCGCCACGCGAAGGCGCACCTCGTCCGTCGCGGGATCGCCGCC
Source organism: Sandaracinobacter sp. (assembly GCF_041909755.1). NCBI lineage: Bacteria > Pseudomonadati > Pseudomonadota > Alphaproteobacteria > Sphingomonadales > Sphingosinicellaceae > Sandaracinobacter > Sandaracinobacter sp. Next base: position 11,897 of record NZ_JAYRCW010000006.1, on the reverse strand, counting down.
GGGCGCCAGCGCCAGCGAGAAGAGCCGTGCGGCGACATCCGTGGGGGCCGGAACCTGCGCATCCTGCCCATGCTGGGTCGCCAGCCGGTTCAGCCGCGCCGGGTGCAGCAGCGCATCCAGCGTCACGGTTGCAGCCGCGTCGGTGGCCGCCAGCGGCTCGAACACGGTGCCGCCGTTGGTGGCGAAGATCTCGATCTCGTGCTGGCGATCCCGTTCCCCGGACCAGCCGGCCGACAGGATCGGCACCAGCCGGGGCGGCACGCGGAGCGGCGATGCGGCGACGGTGTCGATCAGGGCGTTCAGTGCTGCCTGCTGGCGCGCGCCGTCCACCGGCACGGCGATGGGGCTTGCGGCGGGGCCGACGGCATAGCGGCTGTCGGTTCCGCCCAGCAGCTTGGCGGCGGCCTCCACCTGATAGCGGTGCATCAGCCAGATCGGCACGAACTTGCGCCGGAGCGACATGGCCGGTTCGGTTGGCGCCAGCGCCTGCGGGCCGAAGCGATCGACGGCGGCCTGCCGCACCTGCATCATGCGGCCAAGTTCCGCCACCGGATCGGCGCCGTCGTCCCACAGGCTGCCATGCGGGTGGGCGCTGCCCACGTCGCGCGCCTGTTCGTCGCTGACGAAGCGCAGGCCCTGGGCGGTGGCGGCGTCCGCCTTGGCGCGCGCGGCCGCATCGTCGTCGGTTCCATAGAGCCAGTCGATCGCATAGGCGTCCCAGCGGCCCGTGCCGACGCCATAGGCGTCCGAAAGGTCGGGCGCCCCGTTCACCAGCGTCACGCGCGGGGCGGGATAGTCCATCACGGTGGCGCGATCCTGGGTGCTGCCGGCGAAATTGTGCAGCAGGCCCAGCGCATGGCCCACTTCATGGGCGGAGAGCTGGCGGATGCGGGCGAGAGCCGCATTGACGGGATCGTTCGGCCCGCCCGTTCCCACCTTGTCCGCGCCGACAAGGCCTTCGAAAATCAGCATGTCCTGCCGCACGCGCAGGGAGCCGAGTAGAACGGTGCCCTTCAGGATTTCCCCTGTGCGCGGATCGGTGACGGCATAGCCATAGGACCAGCCGCGCGTCGCCCGGTTCACCCAGTTCACCACATTCACGCGGATATCCAGCGGATCGACGCCTTCGGGCAGGATTTCCACCTTGTAGGCGTCGATGTAGCCGGCGGCCTCGAACGCCTTTTCCCACCAGCGGGCGCCTTCCAGCAGGGCGGTGCGGATGGGTTCGGGCGCGGCGCTGTCGATATAGAAGAGGATCGGCTTCTTCACGCGGGAACGGGCGGCCGCCGGATCCGTCTTTTCCAGGCGGAAGCGGTTTGCCAGTTCATGGACCACGGGGCTGCCCAGCGGGGCGGCGAAATCGACGACCTGCGTCGCGAAGCTGCCGCCGCGCGGATCGAAGCGGCGCGGGGTGTAGCCGGCTTCGGGCAGGCGGATGAAGCTGTGCCGGACCGTCAGGCTGATCTGGCGCGGATCGGGGGCGATGTTGCGGATTTCCGGCCCGGCGGAATCCGAGGTGAAGGTCTGCCGCGCTTCGAACTCCAGATTGTCGGGGAAGGCCTTCACGGCATTGGGGTCGGCCGCCGTCAGCTCGGGCGCCAGCTTCCAGTTCTTTTCGCCCGCGCCCTTCAGGTCGCCCGTCACATCCTGCGCGTCACGCGCGAGGAAGGGGGCGATATCGACGAGGATCGTGCCGCCGGGGCCGGGGATCGCGTCGCCCAGCCAAAGCGTGGAGGTGGCGAAGGCGTCACGCGCGGCGGCCTGTTCCGGAACAGGGGCGTTGGTGGCACGGAAACGGGGGTTTTCCAGTTCGAAGGCGATCTTTTTCCCCATCCGGCGGATGCTGAGGATATTGGCGGGGCCGGGGCGGGAGCGATCGAGGCCGAGCGGCGCCGAACCGACGCCGGTGCGCAGCTGCGCCATATAGAGGACGCGCGCCGAGACGCCGTCCGGCCCGGGGGCAGGCAGTTGCAGCAGGATGCGCCCGCCCGCCTTGTCCACATGCACCGGCAGCAGGCCTTCCTGCCGCACGGTTCCGGCCAGCGGATCGGCAGGTTTCGCGGCGAGCGCCGGGGCGGACAGGAGCAGCAGGGCGGCGGTGGCGAGGAGGCGGGTTTTCATGCCCCATCGCTATCGGGCGGGCCGGTGGCCCGCAAGCGGCTTCGGCCGCGTGCTGTCGTGAAGGCGGCGTCAGCCGCCTGCGTGGCATTGCCCCTTCATCGCGGCGATCCAGCTGCCGACCAGCGCGACGCCCTCTGCATGGGCGGTCGTGCGGCCGATTTCCGGCATCATCTCGTTCGGCTTCACGCTCTGCATCCGGTAGAGGAGTATGGACTTGTCCGGCTGTCCCGGCACGATGTCGAACAGCCGGTCCCCCGTGCCTTGCCCGGCGGCGACCGGCGGCTTGCACAGGCCCAGCGCGCGCGGGTTGGTGGCGGCGGCATCCAGGTGCAGGCCGGAGGTGCGGGCCGGGCCGGTGGCGCTGTGGCAATGGCCGCAGTTGGTGTCGAGATAGGCGCGGGTACGCGCCTCCAGCGGCTGGGCCGCATCCGTCCAGTCCACGTTGCGCAGGTGCGTTGGAGCTGCCGGCAGGCCGGACAGGCGGCCGCCATCCGCCATCGCCTTCAGCTGGTTCGGCGCGCCGGCCAGGAAGGGGGAGGCAATGTCGAGGCTGCGGGCAGTGGGGCCGATGGGGGACATCGCCTTCGTCTGCGCATCGGGGACATGGCAGGAGCCGCACTGGGTGGCGTTCGGAATCACATAGGCGAAATCGCCGCCCGGCTCTTCGCCGTGGGGCGCAAGCGTGATGGCCTGCACGCCGCCGGTGCGCTTCAGCTTCGCCTCTGTCCCTTCGGCGTTCCAGGCATAGGGCAGGGCGATCCAGCCCGCCTGCCGCCGGACGAGCAGCCGGGTTTCGACGAGCCGCACACGGGACACATCCAGCGCATTGCCCGCCAGTTGCGCCGGGCCATGGGCGGCGATGGCGCGGCCTTCGGCATCGAGGGGGTAATAGAAGGTCTTGCTGATGATGGTGCCGACAGGGAAATCCAGCGCCTTGTCCGCGTTGTAGGCGGCCGTCTTGCCCTGCGGCATCCAGATGGTGCGAAGCTTCGAGGCGTGATCGGTGAACAGCGGGGTGGCAAGTTCATAGGGCATGACGCCCTCGGACAGCCGCAGCATGGCGCCGTCCCGCGTGAGGACGCCCCAGTCCGCCAGCGAAGCCGGATCCGCCGCTTCGTGAAAGACCACGCCCGGCTGCCGGCCGCAGGCGACCAGCAGCAACAGGGCGGCGAGCGCCGCGATGCGCATCATTGGCCGGCGGTTGACGCCCAGCTGGTGTCCACCACCGCGGCGGGCAGCGGCGGCAGGGTGCAGGCATGGGCGGTGCTGATGGCAGGGTTCTTGAACTTGTTCGGGCCGTCGGCGTTCAGCACCTCGGCCGGCGCATTGTTCACGCACAGCACAGCGGGCGTGCCCTTGGCCGGCTTCGGGTTGGCAAACCCGTCCCACAGGATGTCGGGCAGGCGGCCATTCAGGCCGAACTTCAGCGTCTTCAGCGCCTTCAACTCAACGGTGCCGGGCGAGTCCCCGCCGCCCTTGAAGCGGTTGCCATGGACATGGATGCCCTGCGGCCAGGGATCGAAGCTGTCGGCCACGCCCTCTTTCGTCATGTAGCCCGTCGAGAAATAGCTGGAAATGATGATGTTGGCGGTGCTGTTGTCGGCGATGTCATTGTCGAAGATCTCGACGAGGTCGTTCGAATTGATGACGACGCCCGACCCTGCCGGAACGGAGGCGACGGCGGTGCCCTTGGCGCCGAAATTGCCGGTGTTGTTGGCGAAGATCCGGTTCTTGAACACCCGCGTGGTGTGGCCGACGGCGGGCAGGTTGGGCATGTTGAACACCAGGATGCCGCCGGTGTTGTTGGTGGCGACATTGTCGAACACGTCCGCGTTCACGGTATTCTCGATCTCGATCCCGGCGACATTATATTCGGCGCGGCTGTTCTTCACGACGACATCGCGCGACTGGCCGACATAGATGCCTGCGTCCGACGCGCCGATCGCGACGGAGCCGTCGATCAGCACATTCTTCGTCTGCACCGGATAGATGCCATAGGCGCCGTTCTTCGTGTCGGGGCCGTTCGTCCATTCCGTGCGGACCCGGCGGATGATCACATTTTCCACCCCGTTGATCTTCAGCGCGTCGCCCTTCGAATCCTCGATGGCGAGATCCTCGATGATGAAGTTTCCGCCCGTCACCAGCAGGCCTTCGGCGCCCGCGATCTGGCCCTTGAAGGACAGGACCGTCCTGTCCATCCCGGCGCCGCGGATGGTGACGCCGGGGCTGGACAGGCTGAGCGAGCGATCGAGGCTGTAGAAGCCTTCCGGAATTTCGATCACATCCCCCGGCTTTGCCGTAACCAGTTGTTCCAGCAGCTTTTCTGTCGCCTCGGCCGTTGCCGGCGCCGGGGACTTTGTGCCATCTTTCGGGGCCTGCTGGTTGCAGGCGGCAAGAAGAAGCGTTCCGCACAACAGAGCCGCCTTGACAGGACGAATGTTCATGTTGCTCCTCCCCCAGCGCAGTTTTGCCGTTGCTCGCACGGGTTCCGGCAGGGCGCAAGCCAAAAGTTGAAATGATTTCATTTTCTATTGTGTTTGCGTGCGCCGCCCGTTAGGGGCCGCGCTTTTTCCGAGGACAGGATGAGCCGCAAGACCCCCACACAGGCGCGCGCATTGGCGACCAGACGCGCCATTCTGAACGCGGCCCATGCGTTGCTGGAAACGCATGAGCCCGAGGATATCGGCACGGTGCAGATCGCCGAGCGGGCGGGCGTGCCCGTCGGCTCCATCTATCGCTATTACGCCAACCGCAGCGACATCTTCCGGGCGCTGGCGCAGGAAGCGATGGAACTGGTCGATGCGCCGCTGGAGTCGATGCTGCTGGCGGGCCTCAGCATCGAGGTGCTGGTGCGGCAGGCGGTGGGGCTGCTGCTGGCGGCGAACACCGTGGCGGATCGGCGCCTGCAGCGTTACACCCGCCTGTCGCCTGATCTGAATGACGTGTGGGTGACATCCAACCTGAGGGTCGAGATGGCGGTTGCCGGCTCCATCCTGGCGCGCAATCCCGCGCTGGACGACCAGACGCGCACTGCCGCCGCCCGTGTGCTGATCCAGGCCGTGCTGGCCGGCATCGACGCGATCATCAAGTGCGACGACGCCGACGCCCGGGGCCGGCTGCAGGGCGAACTGGTGACGATGGCGGTCGCCTATGTGAAGGAACTGCTGGCGCGCACCGATCCCTAGGCCGGGGTGATCCGCACAACCGTCCGCCCGGACAGGCTCACACGGATGTCGGCCGTTCCGTCTGCACTTGCTTCGATCATCTCTCCGATGGCGCCTTCGACCCGGTAGCGCCGGCCGGGCTGCAGCCGCGCGAGCGTCAGCAGTTGCGCCCCGTCGTCCCGGCCGGGATAGAGGGTGAGGTCGAGGGCGGAGCCGTCGCTGTAGGCCCTGGCGACGAGCACATCGGGATAGCTTGCCCCGGCGAGGATCGGGCCTGTGCGGGTGGATTCGGCCGGGCCCTGCGCGAACGAGCGCCGGAAATCGCCGGTGCGGATCAGGCTGCCCAGCACCGCATAGGCGTTGGTGTCGTTCGAGCCGGCGGTGTAGCGGCGCACGCCGTCGCGAACTTCGGGCGCGCAATCGGCATCGAGCCCCGCCTGGGCCGCTTCGGCCAGCATGTCGTCACCGAATTCACGCGCGGCGACGAGGATGGACGCATAGGCGCCCGTGTGGCCGGGCCTGTAGTTGCCGGTATCCAGCCCCTTGCCCGGCAATTTCAGCTGAAGGCGGCCGTCCGGGCCGGATTGGAGCAGGGGCGCAAGTTCCCGGCGGGCGGTTGCCCACTGCTTTTGCGCGCGATCGGGCGCGAACACATTTTCGAAGGGCGCATAACCGAATTCGGAGACGGGGAACGGCACCGGAAGGCCGGTATACTGGGAACGCAGGCCGATGATGGAGCCGCCTTCGTCGGTGAATTCGGTGTCCATCGCGGCGAACCAGCCGGGCAGGTAGCGTGCGACATTGTCGGATCCCGTCACCGCATCCGCCACCGCGAGCGAGGCCATGCCATAGTGGTTGCAGATCGGGTAGATCCAGTTCGGCTCGCAGGCGTAATGGCCGAATTCCGCGCTGTCGTAGTTGCGCGTGACCGAGCCGATGATGCTGTTGAAATCATGGACATAGGTGGTGCGATCGTTCAGCCGGAACGACAGGCTGCCGGGCTGGAGGTAGCGGCGGTCCCCGGTGGCCAGCATATATTGCCCGACATGCATGCCGAACCAGCCGGTGAGCATGATGTTGTCGCGATCGGCCGGATCCCAGTTGCTGAAGTTCAGATGGCCCCAGCAGCTTTCATAGACCCAGTAGCCCCACACCTTCCGCAGCAGATATTTCTCGATGAGGTTGCGCTGGGCCTGCCCCATATAGCCGGTGAAGCTGGGGACATAGGCGGTCTGCGCAATGCCCAGCGCAAAGCCCATGTGGTTGATCTGGTAGCGAAGAGCCGCCGGCTGGAACTGGTCGATCACATCGAACCCGCCCCATTGGTCGATGGGCTGAAGGGCGCGATCCAGCAGGTAGCGCAGGCTCGACAGCTGGTCCGGTGTCAGCTCGCGGGCCGAGATGTCGGGCACGTCGACCGCTTCTGCCTGCACTTCGGCAAGTGATTGCGGCACATAGGTTTCGCGCGCGATCCCCTTGGCCAGCGCTTCGGAGCGGAGGCGGATGGTGCGGCGGCGGAAGCCGAGCGCCACCGCCCCGGCGAGGGCAACGGCGGCGAACGGCGCGGGCTGCCACACGGATTCGCCCGCCATCGCGCCCGCCAGAAGGGCCGAGCCGAGCCAGACGGTGACCGGCGCAAGCACCATGCCCGCCCAGAACCAGGCGACGCAGCTGGCGACGAACAGCAGCAGCGTCAGCGGCACCAGCAGCATGGCCCAGCCGCCGACGGCGAAGAAGCCCGCGCCAGGTGCGATGAGGCCCAGGCCGGCGGCCTGCAACCCGGGGGCCAGCTGCAACAGCGAGGGCAGCAGCCCGGCGACCACCATCGCCAGATAGATGGCGAGCGTGCGGCGCTGCCGGGCGATGGTGACAGGCCCCTTGCGCGGGGTGAGGGGCCTGTGCGCAAGGCCGGCCTTCAGGTCGATTGCGGTCATGGACGGTTCCTGATGCTGCAGATGGCGGTGTGGAGCGCCTGTTCGAAGGCGGTGTCGGCGGCTTCCGGCGGGGTGGCGGCGAAGGCGGCGGTCGCGATCCCCGCGCCGGCCAGCTGCGCCAGGATCAACGGGCCGGCATAGCGGCGAAGGCGACGGGCGGGTGCGGCGGCCGGCTGCCCCGGCGCCCAGGCGACGGCGACGCTGGGCAGGTGGCGCGGCGCGAACCCCAGCCGCTCGCGAAGCGCGGCAAACGGCAGCAGAAGCTGGCTGAGCAGATAGAGCGCGAAGGCGCAGCAGGCCATGTCATCCCTCCCCAGGGTTCGGCAAATCTGCCTGCGGCGGGCGCCGGCGTCCAATAGATTGATAGCTGCATCTGATAAGTGAAGTTGATAAATGGCGGCATGGACGATCTGAAGCCGCTTCGCTGTTTCGTGGCGCTGGCCGACGAGCTGAACTTCAGCCGCGCAGCCGAGCGGGTGCATCTGACGCAGCCGGCGCTTTCAAGCCAGATCCGGTCGCTGGAAGCGCGGCTGGGCTTTGCGCTGTGCCATCGCACGACGCGGCGCGTGGCGCTGACGGATCGCGGGTCGGCCCTGTTGCCGGCCGCGCGGCGGCTGATCGAGGAGGGGCGCCGCCTGGACGCGCTGGTGGCGGAGCTGAGGGGTGCGCCCCGGCGCAAGCTGACGCTGGGAGCGGCCTTTTACACCATCGACATTCCCGAACGGGTGCGGCTGCTGGAGGGGTTTTTCGAGCAGCATGCCGATGTGGCGCTGGACGTGAGCCCGGCCTGGCAGCGGGAGGTGGTGGAGGATCTGCAGGCCGGGCGCATCGACCTGGCGCTGCTGGTGGGCATGCCGGTGCCGCGCGCGCAGATGGCACGGGAGCTGCTGCTGGAGCCCGGCGTGGAAGTTCTGTATCCGGACGATCTGCCGCGCATGCTGCTGCGGCGGGAGCCTGTGGGCCTGCTGGTGCCGCGCGAATCCCCGCTTGCAGCGCTGCCGGACGTGCCGCCGGCCGCCCTTGCCGGGCAGCGCGTGGCGATGCTGGGCGCAGCGCATGGCGAATTCCTGCTGGAGCCGATCAGGCGGGCGCTGGAAGGTGGCGGCGCGCTGCTGCATGTGCCGCCCGAACCGCACGGCATCGGGGTGGAACGCTATGGGCGCCAGTTCCGCATCCCGGCGGTCACGCTGGGCTGGTTCGGCGGCGGCGCGCCGGGCGACGACATGGTGCGCCTGCCGATCGAGGGGCTGCACATGGCGACCGAACTGGCGCTGCTGCACGCGCCGGGGGACATCGCGGGCGACGCCGCGATCTTCTGGGACCATGCGCGGGCAGCGATTGCCGGTGGCTAGCGGCGGCCGGCGGCCCCCAGAAGAAGGCGCGCTTCATGCCTGTCCAGCACGCGATCCGCGAACAGGCGCAGGGCCTTTGCAGCGATCAGCGCGACGCCGATCATCAGCGATGTCCTGTCCCAGCCGCGCAGCGCGAAATCGGATGGCGGGCCGGCGAACAGGATCGCGACGAACGCGCCCAGGATCGCGAGCTGCACGGGCAGCCGATGGCCGCCGCGGGTGGCAAGCGAGACGCAGGCGCCGATCAGCAGGCCCAGCACCACCATGCGCGACACCAGCTCGCCGCTGCTGATGGGCAGTTCGGCCAGCGTGATGCCGATGGTGACGGCGCCAAGCCCGCCCAGAAAGGCGACGAGGAAGGACAGGTTTGCGACCAGTTGCCGATCATGGCGGACGGCGGCGTGGCGGGTGCGGAAATCGCGATCGACGCGGGCGGCCTTTGCCAGCACCGCATGCGGCGCCCCCCGGCCGGCCCAGCGATCGAGCAGCTGATCCACCAGCGTATCGACGGGCTGATCCTGCGGCTCTGCAGCGAGAGCCGGGAGATGGATTGCGGAGGCTGACCCCTGGTTGGACATATACGCGCCTTCGACCCGGACTGATTCTTGGTTGATGGCTGATTTTTCAGCCTTGCAATACTGCTATGGGGCCGAGGGCCGCCGGGCAAGCGCCGGATTGTAAATCAAGGTTTACTTTGTTCGGGCGCGGCGCTGGTCGTCGCCGCACCGGAGGCGACGGCCTGAAGCGCAAGCTGAAGCGCTGCGAGGCCGGGGGACAGGCTGCGGACCAGCTCGTCAGGGGCGGCATCCGCCGCCAGTGCCAGATCGGGCCCCAGGCGCGCGAGGCCGGCCGCCAGCGTCGCCCGGCCATCGGCTGTCAACCGCAGCGGCCGGCAGCGTCGATCCGCCGGATTCTCCGCCACATCGATGCAGCCGCGCCGCGCCAGACGCGCCACCGTCGTCGTCATCGTCTGCTTGGTGACGCCCAATGCCGTCGCCAGCGCGAGTGGCGTAGCGGGCTGCCCGGTGCGGCCCATTTCCGAAAGCACCGCGAACTGCGCCAGCGTCAGGCCCTGCGGCAGGCCGCGTTCCACCAGCGAACGGGCGAGCTGGTCGATCGCGGCAATCCGCGTGAACAAAGTGTAGAGCGATGCTTCGGCGCCGGACAGCAAGGGAACCTCCGGCCCCGACAATGCCGGCATGCGGCGGGCAGGGGAAGCCGGCGGGGGCAGGGATTGATCCGTCCCGGAGCGGGTTCCGACAGGCAATCGACGCGTCAGATGAGAGTCATTTGCAAAAGTGGTTGGAACGCCGCGCGCCGGCAGGGGTATGAGCAATGGAATTCAGATGCGGGGGAGTGCCCATGCGCCGTGTTGCCAAGACTGCCAGCTATTGGTGCGTGCATATCACCGTTGCGATCACGCTGGCCTATGCGCTGACGGGCAATCTGGCCGCCGCCATGGCGATCGGCCTTCTGGAGCCGACCGTGCAGGCCTTCGTCTTCTTCCTGCACGACTGGCTGTGGGAGCGGAAGCCGGCTGCGGAGCGGCCAGCCTAGGCAGGCGGCGTCGCGATTGCGGGCGCCGGATCCAGATCAACCGCCGAGAGCCGCCACGACAGCCCGTCCCGGCGGAACGTCAGTTCCGGCGATCGGGGGTTTCCGGCCGCCGTCACATGAAAGGCATCCAGCCCGTCCCGGCGGATATCCAGCTTCGGCCCCGCCAGCACCGCCAGGCTTTCCAGTGCCGGCTGCCCGAACGGGGTGCCGCCGTCACCCGCGGCAGACAGGACCAGCCCGACCGTTTCGGGCGACACGGCGGACTCGACCAGCGGATCGATGAAGGCCCGCGCCATGGCGATTCCCACCGCCTTCAGCGTGCCGGCCTGCGTGGCGCGCGCCTCTTCATCCAGCTGCGACTGCAATTCGCCCTTCAGCGACTGGCGCAGCGCGGGATAGTCCACATGGCGGGAAAAGCCCTGCGCGTCTCCGCCCAGGGCGGCCTGTTGCATGGCGCCCAGCGTGAGGCGCGGCGAAGCGGCATACCAGCCGCCCAAGGCGGCGACGCCTAACGCCAGCGCCGAGGCGGCGGCAAGGGAGGCGCGCCGGAGGGCGCGTGTGGAAATGATCATCGGTTTCGAGGGTCCTGGGCGATGGGTCGCGATTGGCGCGCGCCCTTAGGCCGACGCGGCAGAACCCCCGATGAACGGACTATTCAGCTTCTGTCAGGATATGGGGTGTGCCTTCCAGCGTGCGCTGCACGGGGCATTTGGCGGCGATCTCGATCAGCTTCGCCTTCTGCTCCGCCGTCAGCGCCGCGCCGGTCAGCCGCAGGCGCTTGGTGAACATGTCCTGCCGGGGGCTTGCGGCGCCGGGGCCGCCCTTCCGGTGCGTGACCGACACCTCCACATGGTCCAGCGGCCATTTCTGCTGGAGCGCATACCAGCGGACTGTCATCGCCGTGCATTCGGCGAGCGCGGCCGTCAGCAGGTCGAACGGGGCTGGCCCGAGGTCGCCGCCGCCCTGGTCAACCGGTTCATCCCCCGTCAGCCGGTGGCCGGACACCTCGATCTCAACGGCAAAGGCGCTCTTGCCGGATTCCGTGACATGGGCCGTTGTCAGCTTGTCCGCCATCTCAACGCTCTCCCTTGCGCCAGGCGAGGTAGGTTTGCATTTCCGCGCGAAGCGGCTTCGCCAGCAGATAGACGCCGATGATGTTCGGGATCGCCATCAGGAAATAGACGGAATCCACGAAGTCCACGATCTTGCCCAGTTCCAGGATCACGCCCAGCGGCAGGATGCAGCAGAAGGCCGCCTTCACCAGTAGTTCGCGCTTCCGGCCATGGCCCGCCAGATACTGGAAGGCCTCGGCCGCGTAGAAGCCGTTGGCGATCACCGTGGCATAGGCGAACAGGAACACCGCGACCGCCAGCAGCGCCGGGAACCAGGAGTTGATGGTGGCGAAGGCGGCGGTGGCGATTTCCACCCCTTCCAGCCCGCCGTTCGTGGCGGGGTTCCATGTGTCGGCCACCACGAAGGCAAGGCCGGTGATGGTGCACATCACCACCGTGTCCATGAAGGGCTCGATAAGGGCGACGAGGCCTTCGGAGGCGGGATGCCGGGTCTTGGCCTGGGCGTGCGCCGCGACGGCCGTGCCGAGCCCCGCCTCGCAGCTGTAGATCGCGCGCCGCATGCCGGTGACGAAGGCGCCGAGGATGCCCCCGAACAGGCTCTGCGTATTGAAGGCTTCGGAGACGATCAGGCCGACGGCGCCCGGTATCCTGTCGTACCCGGCCGCCAGGATGGCGAGGCAGCCGCCCATGAAGATC
>NZ_JAYRCW010000005.1:50125-60142 GCF_041909755.1 Sandaracinobacter sp. | reverse complement strand
GGCCTGGCCCCATCCGCCGCGCCACAGGCGCGCGAGCGCCCAGCGCGCGCCGGCGCGGGCGGCGCTCTCGGCCTCTTCATTGCTGAGCGGGCGGCCCAGGCAGGCGGTGGCCAGCGCCTGGAACAGCGGGCGGCCGCGCGCGTCGGCCATGGCAGATGCGTCCAGCCGCCCCTCTGTCAGCAGGGGCAGGAATCCTTCCTCCAGCTGGGAGAGCGCGCCGAGGTCCACCCCACGCGGGCGGGCGTCGTGCCTGAGCGCGCGCAGCAGGGGCTGCGGCGGGGCGAGGCGGCCGGCGGACAGCTGCTCCAGCTGCTCGCGCCACCAGGCGAGGCGGATTTCCGCCAACATCGGTTCGCGCGCCTCCGCCACCACGCGCATCTGTTCCAGATCATAGGCGTGGATCGCGATCAGCGCCGGGCGGGCGACGGTGGGCGCCCAGAGCACGGACAGCCAGCGCTCGCGGTCGCGCGCCTTCAACTCGGCAGCCTGAGAATCCATTCCGGCCATGGGGGAACGACCTAGCGATCCGGCTTCCCGGCGAACAGCCCCTGATCAGCCGCCGCCCAGGCTTGCCACCCCCACCCGCTCGCGCGAATGGCGCGCCAGCGACTGGATCTGCGCGACTTCGTCGGGATGGGCGGCGGCATAGCGTTCGCGCCCTTGCCGCTTCGCCATCAGCACCAGCCCCAGGTTCGCCGGTTCCAGCCGGACGCCGAAATCGGGATGCCGGCCGGGATCGTCCGCGAGGATCCGGCGCATCACCACCTCGCCCAGCAGCGGGGTGAAGATGGAGGAGTTGCGGTACCATTGCATCTGTCCATCGGGCGATCCGCGCGGGACAGGCTCTGTCGTGATGGAGGAATAGCCGGTGAAATCCCACAGCCGGATCGGGGCGCGGCTGGCGGGGTGATCATTGGCGTCCGCGATCGCCAGCGTCAGATCCGTCAGCCAGCGTTCGTGCACGGGGTAGAGGCCGGCGGCCCGCACGGCCTCCATCTGGTGGGCGTGGACGGGGGCGGTGAAGATATCCACCTCCACGCCTGCGGCCGCCAGTTCGCGGGCGATCCGGCCGAGCTGCTCGACCCGGCGGGGATCATAGTCGAAATCGGCATAGTGCCAGGGCTGCACGAGATAGCTGCGCGCCAGCGCCTCGTTGAAATTCGCCACCGGGGCGGCTTCGCCGGGGGGGCACAGGTGCAGGCCATTGTCATGGTCGCAGCTCTGCGCGCCCGTCAGGTTGGCCTTCAGCGTCTTCAGCGAATCCTTCACCGCCTCGGGGCTGACGAACGACCGCAGCAGCACCAGCGGCATCCGGTCTCCGTCGAAGCCGGATTTTTCGAAATCGCCCACATGGGCGCGATCCGCCTCGAACATGGAAAAGCTGATGCCGATGATCACCCGGCGGGGCGGATCCTCATCCAGCAGAAAGCGGCCGACGGCCACCAGTTCGGGCACCGTCGCATCGCGCAGGGCGGCGTTGTAGGCATCGCGGCGGGCGAGGATCGGCGATTCCGGATCGATGCCGGCCCAGGTGCGGGTGCCCCCCAGGATCACGATGTCGTGATCGGATCGCCACAGCGCGATGGAGCGGGCGACGCGGCCGCCATTGTCCACCCGGTGCGTCTTCTGGGTGTTGACGCCGGGGATCTGCACCAGCCCGGTGATGCCATAGGGATCGACGAGCGCCACGAAGGCGGCGATGGCGGCTGCGGCCAGGGTGGCGGCGGCGGAGGCCCGGAAGGACAGGCGCAGGATCGGCGGGGCCTTACGGGCGAAGGCGTTGACCGGGACTTCGACGCTGCGGCTGCCCTGGAACGCCGGCATGGTCGCATGGCCTTCGGCCGAGATCCCGTCCTGCGTGATCACGCGCACGGCCGTCAGGAACAGGATCTTAAGATCCAGCCACAAAGACCAGTGATCGATATACCAGACATCATAGCGGAAGCGCCGTTCCCACCTGAGCAGGTTGCGGCCGTTCACCTGGGCAAGCCCGGTGATGCCGGGCAACACCTCGTGCCGGCGCGCCTGCTGCGGGCTGTAGAGATCGAGATAGGCGACGAGCAGCGGGCGCGGCCCGACGAGGCTCATCTCGCCCTTCAGCACATTCACCAGCTCCGGCAGCTCATCCAGGCTGGTGGCCCGCAGGAAGCGGCCAAGGCCCGTCATCCGCATATCGTCCTGGTCGCTGCCGTCCGCGCCATCCGTTCCGATCATGGTCCGGAACTTCAGGATGGTGAAGGGGCGGCCGTGCCGGCCGGGGCGTGCCTGCCGGAACAGGATCGGCGTGCCCAGGTGCCACCAGATGGCGGCCGCGATCAGCAGCATCAGGGGGGAAAACAGAATGAGGAGCGCGGCCGCCACGACACGGTCCATCGCGGCCTTGAAGAACCGCGCTGCCTGCAAAGGCGTTCGTCTGCCGCGCAAGGTCAGCCGCCGCAACTGGGCGGCCGGCAGACCCTTTCAGCAGAATAAGGCGTGCTCCGACCCCGCATGCCAGACCCCCATCATGCCCTGCCTGATCGCACAAAGCGGGCGGCGGTGCATTTGTTCATTGGGGTTAGGCCGGGACGGCGGGAAAGGCGGGGGCCGAAGCCCCCATCCCGTTATCGCGTCAGCCGCTTGTATTGCAGCCGGTGCGGGCGTTCGGCGGCGGGGCCCAGCCGGCGCAGCTTGTCGGCCTCGTACATCTCGAAGTTGCCTTCGAACCATTCGACATGGCTGTCGCCTTCGAAGGCGAGGATGTGGGTGGCGAGGCGGTCGAGGAAGAAGCGGTCGTGGCTGATGACGACCGCGCAGCCGGCGAAATTCTCCAGCGCGTCTTCCAGCGCCCGCAGCGTTTCCACGTCGAGGTCGTTGGTCGGTTCGTCGAGCAGCAGGACGTTGCCGCCCTCCTTCAGCATCTTCGCCATGTGGACGCGGTTGCGTTCCCCGCCAGACAGCTGGCCGACCTTCTTCTGCTGGTCCGTGCCCTTGAAGCCGAAGGCGCCGACATAGGCGCGGCTGGACACTTCCTGCTTGCCGAAGCTGAAGCGCTCGTTCCCGCCCGAGACTTCCTCCCACACGGTCCGGTTCGGATCGAGCGCGTCGCGCGACTGGTCCACATAGCCCAGATGCACCGTCTCGCCGATCCGGATGGAGCCGCTGTCGGGCTGTTCCTGGCCGGTGATCATGCGGAACAGCGTGGTCTTGCCCGCGCCGTTCGGGCCGAT
Organism: Sandaracinobacter sp.; assembly: GCF_041909755.1. Lineage (NCBI taxonomy): Bacteria > Pseudomonadati > Pseudomonadota > Alphaproteobacteria > Sphingomonadales > Sphingosinicellaceae > Sandaracinobacter > Sandaracinobacter sp. The sequence goes on along the minus strand of NZ_JAYRCW010000005.1, from coordinate 56,933 downwards.
CACGCCCACGATGCCGCCGGGCGGCAGGGTGAAGCTCAGGTCCTCGAACAGCAGCTTGTCGCCATAGGCCTTGGAAAGGCCCGTCGCCTCGATCACCATGCTGCCCAGCCGTTCCGGGTTGCGGATCAGGATCTGCCGGTCGGAACTGCGCTGGGCGTCCTGCTTTGCCACCAGTTCGTCGAAGGCCTTGATCCGCGCCTTGGACTTGGTCTGCCGCGCCTTCGGGCTGGAACGGATCCATTCCAGCTCCTGGTTGATCGCCTTGGTGCGGCTTTCGCTCTCGCGCTCTTCCTGCGCCATGCGCTTGGCCTTGGCTTCCAGCCAGGCGGAGTAATTGCCTTCGAACGGGATGCCCGCGCCGTAGTAGAGTTCCAGCACCCAGTTCACGACATTGTCGAGGAAGTAGCGGTCGTGGGTGACGAGGATGACGTTGCCCTTGTACTCCTTCAGATGCTGTTCCAGCCAGCTGACGGATTCCGCATCCAGGTGGTTGGTGGGTTCGTCGAGCAGCAGGATGTCGGGCTTTTCCAGCAGCAGCCGGCAGAGCGCGATGCGGCGCTTTTCCCCGCCGGACAGATTTTCGACGCTCCAGTCGCCGGGCGGGCAGCGCAGCGCGTCCATCGCGATTTCCAGCTGGTTGTCGAGCGTCCAGCCGTCCACCGCGTCGATCTTTTCCTGAAGGGTGCCCATCTCCTCCATCAGCTTGTCGAAGTCGGTGTCGTCCTTGGGATCGCCCATTTCCGCCGAGATGGCGTTGAACCGGTCGATCATGTCGGCGATGGGGCGCACCCCGTCCTTCACATTTTCCAGCACCGTCTTCTTCGGATCCAGCTGCGGCTCCTGCGCCAGATAGCCGACGCGCACGCCCTCGCCGGGCCAGGCCTCGCCCTGAAACTCGGTGTCGATCCCCGCCATGATTTTCATCAGCGTGGATTTGCCCGAGCCGTTGATGCCGATGATGGCGATCTTGGCATCCGGGTAGAACTGCAGGTTGATGTTGTTCAGGATCGGCTTGGCGACGCCGGGGAAGGTCTTGGTGAGACCCTTCATCACATAGGAAAATTGCTGGGCCACGGTGGTCCTTGAAGGCTGGGGTCAGGGGAAGTTGCGGCGGGCTTTAGCGCATCGGGCCGCCCGGTTCAAACGGTGCGCCGGTTGCGCCGCGGCTGTCGTCCGGATATGTGTGGCGCGACACCGGACGGAGCAAGGATCGTGGATTTCAATCGCTGACAACCTGAACATCCCCTTCGGGAAAGCGATTGCCCATGTCCGTTACCATCAAACTTTCCGATATCGGCTGGTCCACGCCTGATGGCCGCCCCCTTTTCACGCATCTGAACCTGTCGTTCGGGCCGGGCCTGACGGGCCTGGTCGGCCGCAACGGGGCGGGCAAATCGACGCTGCTGAAGCTGATCGCGGGGGAACTGGCGCCCGAGACCGGGTCCCTATCCGCCCCTGGCCGGATCGGCGTGCTTCGCCAGCAGGTGGCGCCCGTTCCCGGCCAGCGCATCGCCACGCTGTTCGGCGCGGATGCGGCGCTGGCATTGCTGCGTTGGGCCGAAAGCGGGGCTGCCGACGCGGACGAACTGGCGCGCTGCGACTGGCTTCTGGAAAGCCGGATCGAGGCGGCACTGGCCCGTGTGCGGCTGGATATTCCGCTGGAAACGCCCCTCGATCAGCTGTCTGGCGGTCAACGCACGCGCGCGGCACTTGCGGCCCTGCTGTTTGCCGAGCCCGCCTTCCTGCTGCTGGACGAACCGACGAACCATCTGGATGCCGATGGCCGGGCGGCCATCGCGGACATGCTGCGGGACTGGCCGCAGGGGGGTCGGCGCGGGGCTCTTGTCGCCAGCCATGATCGCGCCCTGCTGGAGCGGATGGACATGATCGTGGACCTCAGGGCCGGTGCGGCCACAGTCTATGGCGGCGGCTGGGGCTTCTATCGGGAGCGGCGGGCCGAAGAGATGGCGGCTGCCGGACAGACGCTGGCAGATGCCGGAAAGCTGCTGGCGGGCGCGAAACGGATGGCGCAGCAGAATGCCGAAAGGCAGGCCCGGAGGGACGGCGCGGGAAAGCGAAAGGGAGAGCGGGGCGATATGCCCGCGATCGCCATCGGGCTTCGGAAGAACCGGGCAGAAGGCACGGCGGGCCACGCCGCCCGGACCGCGGAGGCGCGGGTTTCAGCCGCTGCGGACGCGCTGGAGACTGCGCGCGAGCGAATCGAGATCGTGCAGCCCTTGTCCGTCGCCATGCCATCGACCGGCCTGTCCCTCACGCGGCGGGTCGTTGACCTGGAGGGTGTCTCGGCCGGACATACGCCCGGCGTGCCGATCCTGCGCGACATCGATTTTTGCGTGATCGGTCCGGATCGGGTCGCCATCACCGGCCCCAACGGAACCGGCAAGTCCACGCTGCTGGCGCTGCTTGCGGGCAAGCTGACCCCTTTCGCCGGGTGCGCCGCGGTGCATGTGGAGGCCGTGCTGCTGGATCAGGAGGTTTCGCTGCTGGATCCGTCCCTGAGCATCCGCGACAACTTCCGCGCGCGAAATCCGGACGCGACCGAAAATGAAGGCCGCGCCGCGCTCGCCCGCTTCCTCTTCCGGGGCGAGGCCGCCTTGCAGGCCGTGGGCACATTGTCTGGCGGGGAACGGCTGCGAGCCGGCCTTGCCTGCGTGCTGGGTGCAAGCCCGCCACCGCTGCTGCTGCTGGACGAGCCGGGCAATCATCTGGACCTCGACACGCTGGAGGCGGTCGAGGAGGGGCTGTCCGGCTATGACGGTGCGCTGGTGGTGGTGAGCCACGACGAGCGGTTTCTGGAGGCGATCGGGATCAGGCGGCGGTACGCCCTGGGGTGAGCGTTGCCGGCCTATTCGCGCCCTAGACCAGCAGCAGCCGGTTCGGCAGTTCGTCCGGGTTGTCGTCGCGCGGGGGGAAGTGGGTGGCGAGCACGCCGCCGGCCATGGCGATTCCGTCCACGAAGCCCTGGGCGATGTCGCCCCGGCGGATGCCGGCCAGCAGGGCGGCGGCGGTTTCGCCCCAATGTTCATCGGGCACGCGGCGGTAGATTTCCTCGTCGGCGATCACTTCCACCACATGGTCTTCCAGAGAGGCGTGGAGGAGCACGCCGGTCCGGTTCTGGGTGAGGTGAATGCCGCGGGTGAGGAACTGCTTGAGCGCGATTTCATGCACCCGTTCGCGCCGCATGGAGAGCGGGGCGTAGCGCTGGGCGAGCGGGGACCACCAGAGCGCCAGCGTGGCGAGGATCAGCAGGCAGACCTGCGCGAGGGCGTAGATTTCCACTGTCTGCAGGTCCGTCAGCGGTTCGGCCTGCCAGATGCCGGCGAGCGCGGCCCAGGCGCTGGGGCCGAAGCCCGCCATGGTGGAGACGAGCGGCACGACGAAGGCGAAGGCGGCCGCCAGCGCCAGCACCCATTCCACATAGCGGTGCCGTTCGGTGGAGAGCGTGCAGACGATCTCGCCCGAACTGTGCGCCTCGGCCGCCTCGATGGCGGCTGCGATGCGGGCTTCATCCGGCTGGGCGATCATCACCATCCGCCGCTGGCCCCCCCGCCGCCGAAACCGCCGCCGCCGCCGCCGAAGCCGCCGCCGCCACCCCATCCGCCGCCGCCGCCGCCCCAGCCGCCGCCGCCCATGCCGGGGCCCCAGATCACGATCGGGCCGCCGCGCCGGGCGCGCCGCCCGCCCTTCGAGCGGCGCGACGCCATGATCATCCAGATGGCGAGGATGATGAGGAAGAAGATGAGGTTGAAGGGGAAGCCTTCGTCGTCGCCTGCGGCCGCCTGCCGTTCGGCGTTGGCGACATTCTGCGCCGCCTCGTCCGCAGGCAATTCCACCTGTTTCGCGATGGCGTCGAAGCCGGCCAGCACGCCCGCGGGCATGTTGCCGGCCTTGAATTCGGGCAGGATGGCGCGCTGGATGATCACGGAGGAGAGCGCGTCGGTCAGGATGGGTTCCAGGCCATAGCCCACCTCGATCCGCACCCGCCGCTCGTTGGGCGCGACGAGCAGGATGACGCCGTTGTCGCCAGCGGCATTTCCATCCTTGCCGACTTCGCGCTTCTGGCCGATGCCCCAGTGGCGGCCGAGGCGATAGCCATAATCCTCGATCTCATAGCCCTGGAGGCTGGGCACCGTCGCCACCACCAGCTGGGCGGTCGTCTGCTTCTCGATCGCTTCGGACCGGGCGGCGATTTGCGCCTCCACCTCTGGCGGCAGGATGTTGGCGGCGTCCACCACGCGGCCCGTCAGCGCCGGAAACTCCTGCGCCGCGAGCGGCGCGGCGAGGAGCATCAGCATCAGCGCCAGAAGGCGCCGCATCGTCAGAACTTCACTTGCGGCGCTTGCTCGGCGTTCGCGGCGGTGGCCTTGAACGGCTCCTTCGGGGTGGCGCCATAGATGGTCTTGGCGGCGATGATCGAGGGGAATGTGCGGATTTCCACATTATACTGGCGCACCGCCTCGTTATAGTCGCGCCGGGCGACCGAGATGCGGTTTTCCGTGCCTTCCAGCTGCGATTGCAGCGCCAGGAAATTCTGGTCCGACTTCAGCTCGGGATATTTTTCCACCACCACCATCAGGCGCGACAGCGCGGACGACAGGCCATCCTGCGCCTGGCTGAAGGCCGCGACCTTCGCCGGATCTGACAGATCCTGCGCGTTCAGCTGGATCGAGGTGGCCTTCGCGCGCGCCTCCGTCACGCCCACCAGCACATCCTGTTCCTGCTTGGCATAGCCCTGCACGGTGGCGACGAGATTGGGGATCAGGTCTGCCCGGCGCTGATACTGGTTTTCCACTTCCCCCCAGGAGGCGTTCACGCCCTCTTCCTTGGTGGGAATGGAGTTGATGCCGCAGGCGCTGAGCGACAGGGCCGCGACAAGAGGCAGGGCGAGACGGACGATGCGCATGGATAAGACCCCCGGACCTGTGAATTTCCGGCGCGGATAAGGCCCCGAACGCCCTGCGGCGTCAAGAGCGGCGTTGCATCCGGCGGTTTCCGCTTGCGCTTGCGCCGCGGCTGGGTTCATCTGGCGCGGGAACGGAAGAGGGGTCTGCCATGCTCAACGAATTCAAGGCCTTTATTGCCCGGGGCAATGTGCTGGACCTCGCCGTCGGCGTGATCATCGGGGGCGCGTTCGGCACCATCGTGAAGTCGCTGACGGAAGATGTGATCATGCCGCTGCTGTCGTTGGTGACGGGCAGCGCCGACTTCACCGAAAACTATCTGAGGCTGGGGCCGATCCCGGCCGAGCTGCAGGGCAAGGCGGTGGACTATGCCGCGCTGAAGGCGGCGGGCGTCCCCATGCTGGGCTATGGCGCCTTCCTGACGGCGATCATCAACTTCGTGATCCTGGCGTTCGCCGTGTTCCTGATTGTGAAGCATGCCAACCGCTTCTTTGCGAAGAGCGCGCCGGCCGCCGCCGCCCCGGAAACGCCGGAGGATGTGCTGCTGCTGCGCGAGATCCGCGACAGCCTGAAGAAATAGGCCGTGGACCTGCTGATCCGCACGCTGGAGTCCATGCCCCTGTGGCTGCTGGGGGCGAGCTTCTTCGTCATTTTCTGGCTGGCGGCGCTTTCGGGACGCTGGCTGCGCGCCCGGTCGCAACCGGATGACAGCAAGGATCCGGGCCTCATCGTCTCGGCCTCGCTGGGGCTTCTGGCGCTGCTGCTGGGTTTCACGGTTTCGATGGCGGTCGCCCGCTATGACGGCCGGCGGACGGCGACGGTGGACGAGGCCAATGCGATCGGCACCTTCCTCTATCGCACGGACCTGATGCCCGCCGACCTCCGGTCGGCGACGCTCGACGAGCTGGATCGCTATCTGACGGCGCGGATCACCGTGGGCGCACAGGGCGAATCGGCCGACGCGGTGGCCGCCGCGCGGGAGCAGACCGGAAAGGCTGCCGCCCGGATGTGGAGCCATATGATGGAGGTGGGGCCGCGCGTGCCCGACACCGCTGTCCGCATCCTGCTGGTGCAGAGCGCGAACCAGATGTTCGACGCTGCCTCCAGCCGCGACGCCGCGCTGGCCAACCGGCTGCCCGGCACGCTGGTGGTGCTGCTGATCCTGTTTCCCATCGCGAGCCTTGTGCTGATCGGCTATGTCAGCGACCGCAGCGTCGGCGCGCATTTCATGGCCTCGACAGAGCTGATCCTGCTGCTGACGCTGGTTCTGCTGCTGATCGCGGACCTGAACCGGCCGCGATCCGGCACGATCCTGACGCCGATGGGGCCGTTGCTGGATGTCGAGAAGCAGCTGCACGAAACCCGGCTTTCGAGGCCGAGACAATGACCGACACACGAACGAGCAGGAGACAGAGATGCGCCTACAGATTCTCGCCGCCGCAGGGCTTGCCCTCGCCACGATGACGGGGTGCGCCTCGTCCGGGACGCCGGAGACGAAGCCGGCCGCCCCGGCGCCCACGGGCGGCGCCGCGCTGCTGGGGGATGAGTGGAAGGTGTTCGAGATCGGCGGCGCCCCGATCGTCGCTGGCTCCACGCCGTCGATCAAGTTCGAAGACGGCCGCGTGGCCGGCGCCGGCAGCTGCAACCGCTTCATGGGCGGCTACACGGTTTCCGCAGACGGGCTGAAGCTGGAGTTTTCCCAGATGGCGTCCACGATGATGGCCTGCCCCGATCCGCTGATGCAGCAGGAAGGGCTGTTCCTGAAGACGCTGGGCGACGTGAAGAGCTATTCCGTGGCCGCCGATGTGCTGACGCTGTCCACCGCTGATGGGCGGACGATCAAGGCGAAGCGCTGAACTGTGATCGGCGGCGCCCGCCCGGCGGGC
>NZ_JAYRCW010000005.1:0-50115 GCF_041909755.1 Sandaracinobacter sp. | reverse complement strand
TCTGGGGTAGGTGTTCAGGTTTTGTGGGGGGGGCCCGCCGGGGGGGGGCCGCCGACGCGTCTTCAGGCGCTCTTCATCGAGACGATGCGGCCGGGCGCGCGCGGGGGTTCGCCCTTGGGCAGCGCATCGATATGCTCCATGCCCTCGATCACTTCGCCCCACACCGTGTACTGGCGATCCAGGAAGCGGGCGTCGTCGAAGCAGATGAAGAACTGGCTGTTGGCGCTGTCGGGGTTCGAGGTGCGCGCCATGGAGCAGGTGCCGCGCACATGCGGTTCGGCGGAAAATTCCTGCTTCAGATCCGGCAGGCTGGAACCGCCCGTGCCGCGCCCGTTCGGGCATCCGCCCTGCGCCATGAAGCCGGGGATCACGCGGTGAAAGACGACGCCGTCGTAGAAGCCGCTGTCGGCCAGCTCCACGATCCGCGCCACATGGTTCGGGGCCAGATCCGGGCGCAGCCGGATGGTCACCTCCCCGGTTTCGGTGGTCAGCTTCAGCGTGTCGGCCATGTTCGATCCTTTCCTGATTGAAGCCGCGCCCTAGCCCCGGATGCGCCCGCCCGCCAGCCCCGCCGGCCGCAATCCGCCCCGGATTCCGGCCCGAACCCCTTGCCTTTGCGCCAAGACCCGTCTTTGTCTGGCGCCGTGATATTGCGCCGCCTGCCAGCTGTCCGGGGTGTGCCCGCCATTCTGGCGGGGCTGCTGGCCGTCGCCCCGCCTGCACTGGCGCAGCAGTTGCCGGCAGAGGATGACCTGTTCGCCCCGCTGCCGCCGATCCCGGAAGTGGACGCGGCGGCGGGCGAGGAAACGGGTGACCCGATCGTGCTGCCGCCGGTCGATCCGATCGAGCCGGCGCTGATGGCGCCGCTGCCGCCGCTTGCCACCTTCGATCCCGCGCCGCGCACCGATTTCACCTTCGTGGCAGCACATCAGGACGGCGTTCGCTATCGCGTGTCGGTCGACGGGCTGGCGGAAACCGGGCTCGATTCCAGTTTCCGCCGCCTGTCTGCCCTGCACCGGGGGCAGAACCGCCCTGCGACCGCCGCCCAGCTGGCTTCGCGCGCGAACGCCGACAAGCAGCTGATGCAGCGGCTCCTGTTCTCCGAAGGCTGGTACAGCGCCACGGTGGCGGTGGAGAGCGATTTCGAGACCCAGGGCCAGGCCGAGATTCGGCTGATCGTGGTGCCGGGCGAACGCTATAGCTGGCGCCAGATCGTGCTGGACCTGATCCCGGACGACCGGTCGCATCTGGCCGACGGCTTCGGCCTGCAGGTGGGCGATCCGATCCGCGCCGCCGCCGTGGAGGAAGCGGAAGGCGCGCTGCTGCTGAAGCTGAACAGCAGCGGATACCCCTTTGCGGAAATCGGCGTGCGCGACGTGGTTCTGGATGCCGACGCCCCGACGGGCACCTATCTGCTGACGGGGGATCTGGGCCCCGAAGGCGTGTTCGGCGACATCAAGCTGACCGGCTATCGTCCGTTCGACGAAGCCCATGCCCGCGTGATCGCCCGCTTCACGCCGGGCCAGCCCTATGACGCCCGGCTTGTCGACGATTTCCGCCGCGCGCTGATCGCCACCCAGCAGTTCGGCGGCGTCACCGTGAAGGCGGTGGATACGGGCGTGCGGGATGCGGAAGGCCGCGCCGTGGCGGAAATGCAGGTGCAGGGCAACCGCGGGCCGCAGCGGCTGCTGACCGGGCAGATCGGGTACGCGACGGAAGAGGGCTTCCGGATGGAGGGGAGCTGGCGGCACCGCAACTTCCATCCGCCCGAAGGCATGCTGACGGCGCGGGTCGTGCTGGGCACCGAGGAGCAGCGCGCCTCTGCCGAGCTGCTGAAGAGCAATTTCGGCCAGCGCGACCGCAGCTTCGAGGCGACGGCGGAAGTCGCCAACCTGGACCCGGCCGCCTATTCAGCGCAGCAGTTCCTGGTCGGCGTCGGCATCGGCCGGGCCTCCACCCCGATCTGGCAGAAGCGCTGGACCTGGAATGCGGCCTTCGGGCTGGGCATTTCGCGCGAACGGGGCAAGGGGCTGACGAAGGATCTGGATCCGGATGCCCGGCGTCGTGACTTCCTGTTCGCGAGCCTGCCGCTGTGGGTGGGGTATGACCGGTCAAACGATCTTCTGGACCCGACATCTGGCTATCGGCTGCGGGTGGATGTGAACCCGGAGGTGTCCCGCGAAGGCTCGCGGATCGAGACCTATGCGCGGACGTTCCTGGAAGGCAGCGCCTACAAGAGCGTCGCCGACAAGACGGTGCTGGCGGGACGGGCGCGCGCCGGCGCCATCTTCGGGGCGGACCTGTTCAACATCGCGCCCACCCGCCGCCTCTATGCCGGCGGCGGCGGATCGGTGCGCGGCTATGATTACCAGTCCGTCGGCTCGCTGGGGGTGAACGGGCGGCCTGTGGGCGGGCGTGGGCTGTTCGAATCCAGCGTGGAGGTGCGCCACCGCTTCGGCGACTTCGGCGTGGTCGGCTTCGTGGACGCGGGTTCGGTGAATGCCGATCCCGGCCCCAGCTTCAGCGACATGCGCTTCGGCGCGGGCGTGGGCGCGCGATACTTCACCAGCTTCGGGCCGATCCGTATCGACGTGGCGCGGGCGCTGAACCGGGGCCCGCTGGACCCGCCCTTCGCGCTCTATATCTCGATCGGACAGGCCTTCTGATGGCCGGGCCGGAGGCAGCCGAAGCGGACACCGATCCGTTCGAAGGCCCGCCGCGCCGGAGCTGGTGGCGCTGGCTGCTGGGCGCGCTGCTGCTGCTGGCGCTGTCGCTGGCGGCGGCCGTTCCGCTGGGGCTGTGGTGGCTGGCGGAAACGCCGGGCGGGCGCGCCTTCGTGGCGCACCGCGTTTCCGGCCTGCAGCCGGAATCGGGCATCCGCTATGAGGTGGGCCGGATCGACGGATCGCTGCTGTCGCGCTTTGAAATGGTGGACGTGGTCGTGAAGGATCTGGACGGCCCGCTGGCGGTGATCCCGCTGGCGAAGGTGGACTGGGAACCGATCACGCTGGTCCGCCGCATCGTGTCCATCAACCGGCTGGACGTGCCGGAGGTGCGCATCCTGCGGATGTGGAACATCAACCCGCGCGACCCGGACGAGCCGATCCTGCCCGACATCGACGTGCGGCTGGGGCGGTTCGATTTCCCGAAGGTCGTGCTGGAAGAGCCGCTGCTGGGCCGGCGCGAGGAGCTGGCCGCCACGGGGCGGGCGGATATCCGATCGGGCCGGGTGCTGCTGGACATGCAGGCCCGCGCCACCGCCGGAGACCGCCTGCTGCTGCTGCTGGACGCAGAGCCTGACCGCGACCGGTTCGACCTGGAGGCCGATCTGCGCGCCCCCGCCGGCGGGCTGGTAACGACCGCCGCCGGGCTGGAAAAGCCGCTGGTGCTGACGGCGGCGGGCAAGGGCAGCTGGCGCCGCTGGCGCGGGCAGATGGAGGCCCGGATGGGCGAGGGCGAGGCAGCGGCCCAGCTGGCGGACCTGTCGCTGTCGGCGGATGATGGCCGGTTCCGCGCGACCGGCCGGCTGATGCCGCAGCCGCTGCTGCCCGCAGGGTCTGCGCTGGCGCCGCTTGCGGCCCCGGCGATTGCGCTGGATGCAACCGCCAGCCGCGACGGGGACTGGTTCGACCTGAAGCTGGCGGCCGGTTCCGATGCGCTGGCGCTGGAAGGCGGCGGGCGCATCGACACGACGGACAACCTGCTGGAGGGCGTGCAGCTGGCGCTGACCTTGCGGCAGCCGCAGACGGTGTCGCCCGCGCTTTCCGGGCAGGGGATCGCCGCCACGCTGACGGCTGACGGCCCCGTTGCCGATCCGGATGTGCGCTGGCGGGCCACGGCCACCACCATCCGCTTCGCGGCGGAGGGTGGGCCGATGGGCGCGGACGGGCTGGTGGCGGAAGGTCGGCTGCTGCGGGCGACGCAGGCGCGGCCCATGCAGCTGCCCTTCACGGCGCGCGCGACGCGGCTGGTGGGCCTGCCGCCGGAAACCGCAGCCCTTCTGCAGGCCCCCCGCCTGTCGGGCACGCTGGCCTTTGCGAACGGCGGGCTGACGGCGACGGGCGTGCAGCTGCAGACCACGCAGCTGACTGCCAGCGGCAGCGGCGCGCTGGCCGCCGACGGGCGGGCGACGGCGCGGGTGAACGCCAGCGTCGCCCGGATCCTGGTGCCGAACCTGGGCCCGGTGACGGCGCAGGTGACGGCCGACATCCTTCGCCCGGCGGGCGCGGCGCGGCCATCCGTTTCGGGGCGGTTCGATGCGCGGGCGCTGGGCCTGGACAATGCATCGATGAAGACGTTCCTGGGCGGTCTTCCCAGGGTGAGCGGCGGCTTCGTGCTGGCGGCGAACGGCACCATCGCCGTCAGCAATGCGGCGCTGGCCAGCCCCAACCTCGATATTTCGGGGGCGAAGGCCAGCTATGATCCGGCGAGCGGCCGCTTCACGCTGGATGCGCAGGGCCGCAGCCGCGCCTATGGCCCCTTCACCCTGACGGCGTCCGGCACCTCCACCGCACCGCATGCCACGCTGGCGATGGCCAGCCCCGGTTTCGGCTTCGGCGTGACGGGGCTGGTGGCGGACATCGCGCCCGCGCCGGGCGGCCTTCTGGTGACGGCGCGGGGCGACAGCCCGCAGGGGCCGCTGAGCGGCCGCGCGGTGATCGGCTTCGGGCAGGGCCAGCCGCTGAGCATCGATATCGACCATGCCGCCATCGCCGGGCTGGAGGCGCGGGGCCGGCTGGTGCAGACGACGGCGGGGCCCTTCGCCGGAACGCTGACGGTGGACGGCCAGGGGGTGGACGCCACCTTCGACCTCTCTGCCGCCGGCGCGATCCAGCAGGTGGACATGGAAGCGCGGGCGCGCAACGCCCGCATTCCGCTGGAGCAGCCGATCGCGATCAGCAAGGGTGCCGCCCGCGCGACCATCCGGCTGGTGCCCGACCGGCCGGAAATTCAGGGCAGCTTCGCCGCATCCGGCGTGCGCCGCGGCGCGCTGGTGCTGACCGACGTGACCGGCGCCGCCAACCTGACGGGGCAGAGCGGGGTCGCGACCGTCACCGCCAGCGGCCGCACCGGCGACGGGCAGGCCTTCAAGGCCAGCGGCCGCGTGCAGTCCGTTTCGGACGGCTATCTGTTCTTCATGGACGGCCGCATGGGCAACCTGCCGATGAAGCTGGAGCGGCCGGCCCGGCTGGTGAAGGTGGAGGATGGCTGGCGGCTGATGCCGGCCCGGCTGATGCTGCCGCGCGGCCAGGTGGACATGGAAGGCCGGTTCGGCGCCGGGCGCGAGATCCGGATGTCGCTGAAGGACGTCGATCTCTCCATCCTCGATCTGGTGTCGGACCGCTGGGGCTTCGGCGGCAAGGCGAACGGCCAGATCGCGATCCGGGGCGACGCGAAATCGCGCATCCCCGTGGGCGAGGCGAACCTGACGATCACGGGCCTGCAGCGCGCGGGCGTGACGGGCATTTCCATCCCGATCGATGTGCGGCTGTCGGCCACGTCCGACGGGGCGGGCCTGCTGCTGGGCGCGAAGATGGCGTGGCAGGGCAATGATCTGGGCCGGCTGGTGCTGCGCGTGGATCCCGGCCCCGGCGAAACCCCGCAGGAGCGGTTCGAGCAGGGGCGGCTTTCCGGCGGCATCCGCTATAACGGCCCGGTCGAACCGCTGTGGGCGCTGGCCGGGCTGGAAGGGCAGGAACTGAAGGGCTCCATCGCGATCGGGGCCGACGTGTCCGGCACGCCGACGGATCCGGTGCTGACGGGCATCGCGCGGGGCAAGGGGCTGGTCTATCGCAACGCCGCCTTCGGCACGGAAATCGTCGACATGGCCTTCGACGGCCAGTTCGGCGGCAGTGTGCTGAAACTGAACAGCATCACCGGGCGGGCGAACGGCGGCACCATTTCCGGATCGGGCTTCGTGCGCTTCGGGCTGGAACAGCAGGTGGATCTCAATGTCGATCTGAGCCGCGCCCGGCTCGCCAATTCCGACACGCTGGAATTCACCCTGTCGGGGCCGCTGCGGCTTTCGGGCCAGGGGCGGAAGATCACGCTGTCGGGCGACCTGATGGTCGACACCGCCCGGGTCCAGCTGGTGCAGATGGAAACCAGCGAAATCCCGCAACTGCAGGTGCGCCGCGCGGGCGAAGTGCGGCTGCCCGAGCCGGAGCCGTCGCTGCGCATTTCAGATATCGCGCTGGATGTGCGGGTGCGCGCGGACGACCGGGTGCTGGTGGAGGGCATGGGGCTGGAAAGCACCTGGCGCGGCGATATCCGCGTGCGCGGCACGGCGGCCGCCCCCCAGTTCATCGGCACCGCGACACTGGTGCGCGGCGAGTTCAGCTTCGCCGGCAGCAGTTTCGACCTGACCAGCGGCCGGGTGGGCTTCAACGGGCGCCCGCTGGACAGTTCGCTGAACATCCAGGCACAGACCCAGGCCGAGGAAGTGACCGCCTTCGTGACGATCAGCGGCACGGCGGGCAAGCCGGACATCCGCTTCAGCTCGTCGCCCTCGCTGCCGGAGGACGAGATCCTGTCGCGGTTGCTGTTCGGATCATCCGTCGCCGACCTCAGCGTGACGGAAGCGGTGCAGCTGGCGACGGCCATCGCCGGCCTGCAATCCGGCGTGGACACAATGGGCAAGATCCGCCGCTCCGTCGGCGTGGACCGGCTGCGGCTGGTGGGCGACAACGCCCAGACCGGGATGGGAACCGGCATCGCCATCGGCAAGCGGCTGACGCGCAACATCTATGTGGAGGTGCTGACAGACAGCCAGGGCAACACGCTGACGACGGTGCAGCTGACGCTGAGCCGGATCTGGAGCGTGCTTCTGGAGGTCAGCTCGGTCGGCAATTCCAGCGTGAACCTGCGCTACCAGCGGGAACGCTAGTCGCGGAACACCACCGTCCGCCGGCCGTTCATCAGCACCCGGCCCTGAAGGTGCAGGCCCACGGCGCGGGCCAGCACGCGCCGCTCGATATCCCGGCCCTTGCGCACCAGATCCTCGGGCGTGTCGGCGTGGCTGATGCGTTCCACATCCTGTTCGATGATGGGGCCTTCATCCAGGTCGGTCGTCACATAATGGGCGGTGGCGCCGATCAGTTTCACCCCGCGATCATGCGCCTGGTGATAGGGGCGCGCGCCCTTGAAGCTGGGCAGGAAGCTGTGGTGGATGTTGATGCAGCGCCCTGACAGCCGGGCGGCCAGATTGTCGGACAGGATCTGCATGTAGCGCGCCAGCACCACCAGGTCGGCGCGGCTTTCGGCCACCAGTTCCAGCAGCCGCGCTTCCTGCGCCGCCTTCGTGTCGGGCGAGACGGGCAGGTGGTGGAAGGGAATCGCTCCGAAATCGGCGTTGGAATGCGCCGAAAGCTCGTGGTTCGAGATGATCCCCGCCACCTCCATGTCCAGCTCCCCGATCCGCTGGCGATAGAGGAGGTCGACGAGGCAATGATCGAATTTCGAAACCAGGATCAGCACGCGCGGGCGCAGGTCCGCCGCGCGCAGCGACAGCGTCATCCCGTACTCCGCCGCAAGCGCGTCGAAGCCGGCGCGCATCGCCGCCTCGTCCGCGCCATCTGCCAGCGTGAAGCCGGTACGCAGGAAGAAGCGGTCGGTATCGGGATCGTTGAACTGGCTGGATTCGGTGATGTTGCCGCCCGAGCGGGCGATATGCCCGGCGACGGCGGCGACGATTCCCGGCCTGTCGGCGCAGGAGAGGACGAGGATGTGGCGACGGCTCATCGGGTCTTTCCGGTTCAGTCGAGGATGCGGACGGCGGCGGCGGCCGTGCGGGCGACGGCGCGGGCGGCATCGGCCGTTTCCGCGCGGGCAAGCGCCACGCCCATGCGGCGGTAGGGCCGGGTGGTGGGCTTGCCGAACAGGCGCACGTCGACCTCGCCGCCGGGCGTCGCCAGCGCCTCGGCCAGGCCTTCGAAGCGGAATGCGGATGAATCCCGCGCCGCCAGGATCACGGCAGAGGCGGACGGCCCCCACAGCCGGACGTCGGGGATGGGCAGGCCCAGGATCGCGCGGGCGTGCAGATCGAATTCCGACAGGGTCTGCGAGATCAGCGTGACCATGCCCGTGTCGTGCGGGCGGGGCGACAGTTCGGAAAAGATCACCTCGTCGCCGCGCACGAAGAATTCCACCCCGAACAGGCCGTGGCCGCCCAGATTGTCCACCACCTTCGCCGCCATCGCCTGCGCGTCTGCAAGGGCTGCCGCCGACATCGGGGTGGGTTGCCAGCTTTCCTGGTAGTCGCCCCGTTCCTGCCGGTGCCCGATGGGGGGGCAGAAGCTGATCCCGCCCCGGTGGCGGACCGTGAGCAGGGTGATCTCGTAATCGAAGTCGATGAACTCCTCCACGATCACCCGCGCCCGGTCGCCGCGCATGTTGGCGACGGCATAGTCCCAGGCGGCGGCCATTCCAGCCGCCTCGCGCACGGTCGATTGCCCCTTGCCGCTGGACGACATCACCGGCTTCACCACGCAGGGCAGGCCGGTCACCGCCAGCGCGGCTTCCGCCTCGGACAGGCTTTCGGCATAGCGATAGCGCGAGGTGCGCAGGCCCAGTTCGGTCGCGGCCACTTCGCGGATGCGATCCCGGTTCATCGTCATCACCGCCGCCCTGGCGGACGGCACCACCGCCTGCCCCGCGGCCTCCACTTCGGCCAGCACCTCGGTGCGGATCGCCTCCACCTCGGGCACGACGAAATCGGGGCGGTGCTTCGCGATCGCGGCCTTCAGCGCCTCGGCGTCCAGCATCGAAAACACCTCGAACCCGTCGGCCACCTGCATGGCCGGGGCACCTGCATAGCTGTCGCAGGCGATCACCTCAGCGCCCAGCCGCTTGGCGGAAATCACGAACTCGCGGCCCAGTTCCCCGGAACCCAGCAGCAGGATCTTTGCAATGAAGGCCATATCGTCCTCTTGTTTCGGCGCGCCTGATGGCATGTCATGTCGCCGGACGGAAGGGCGTTGCGATAGCGGGGGAGCTTCCGTAGGAAAACCGGATGATCCGCACCGCTCTCCTCTCCGCCGCCCTGATCCTCTCAACGCCTGCGCTGGCCGCTTTGTCTCCGGCGGAAACGAAGATGGTGGGGGCGGTGGACGCCGCCTTCGACGCCGATGTGGCGCTGCTGGAGCGGATGGTGAACCAGAACAGCGGCACCAACAATATCGAAGGCGTGACGAAGGTGGCCGAGATGCTGCGCCCCGAGCTGGAAGCGCTGGGCTTCAAGGTGCGCTGGATTCCGCAAGGCGAAGTGCAGCGCGCGGGGCATCTGTTCGCCGAGCATAAGGGCAAGCCGGGCACGAAGCGCATGCTGCTGATCGGCCATATGGATACGGTGTTCGAGCCGGACAGCCCGTTCCAGCGCTTCAGCCGCGAAGGCAGCGTGGGCAAGGGGCCGGGCGCGGCCGACAACAAGGGTGGCGTGGTGGTGATGCTGTCTGCGTTGAAGGCGATGAAGGCGGCGGGCACGCTGAAGGACGCGAACATCGTGGTCGCGCTGACGGGGGACGAGGAAGAGGCGGGCAAGCCGCGAACCATCGCCCGGCGCGACCTGATCGCGGAAGGCAAGCGCGCCGACGTGGCGCTGGATTTCGAAGGGCTGGTGCGCCTGAACGGGCAGGACATGGGCTCGATCGCGCGGCGGTCTTCCAACACATGGGTTCTGAAAACCAGCGGCGAAACCGGGCACAGCAGCAGCATCTTTTCCGAGCGGATGGGCGACGGCGCGGTGTTCGAAATGAGCCGCATCCTCGCCCGCTTCCGCGCCGAACTGCCCGAGCCGAGCCTGACCTTCAACGTGGGCCTGCTGGCGGGGGGCGAGCGGGTGGAGCTGGATGGCGAAGGCGTGCGGGCGACGGCGACCGGCAAATCCAACATCATCCCGCCGACGGCCGTCGCCGTGGGCGAATTCCGCAGCCTGTCCAACGAGCAGACCGAGCGGGTGAAGGCGAAGATGATCGCCATCGCGGCGGAAAACAGCGCGAAAACGAAATCCGAACTGGTGTTCAACGATCCCTACCCGCCGATGGCCCCGACCGAAGGCAATCGGGCGCTGCTGGCCCGGCTGAACGGGGTGAACAGCGATCTGGGCCTGCCCGCCATGCCTGAGCTGGACCCGCTGCGCCGGGGCGCGGGCGACGTGGGCTTCGTGGCGGCCGATCTGGACAGCCTCGCCGGGCTGGGCGTGGCGGGCGGCGGCGACCACACCGACCGCGAGTTCGTCGACCTGACGAGCATTCCCCTGCAAGCCAAGCGTGCCGCCATCCTGATGAGCCGGATTTCCAAGGAAAAGGCGCGCTGATACCGCGCCTCCCCCGCTCGGGCTGAGCTTGGGGAGCCAGGCCCGGCCCAGATACTCGCCGATCAGGCCAAGCGCGAACATTTGCGCCGGGCCGAGGAGGATGGCGACGCTGGCTCGGACACCGGCCAGCGGGCCTGACCATGCGGCGTGGCGAGAGCAAGTGCCGCTATGGTTCGTTTGCGATCCTTGCCTGCCGCATTGCAGCAAAGTCGTTTGATCGCACGGGGCCGAACGGCTATGGCCAAAGGCGACAGGAGGGGCGATGCCGTTGCAGTCTCACCGTGCCGAACTCGCCCGCATCATCCGTTTCGGGGTGGTGGGGGCTGGTCTGCGTGATGTCTGCGGTGGCCAATTTCATCGTGCAATCACGCTTCACCTTCCGCGCGCCCATGCACAGGGCCGGGGCCATCTGCATCCTGTCGGCGACGCAATTTGAGTCGCGCTCGAATAGCTGCTATACCCACGCGTGGGTTGACGCTTCGGGGGCAGCCCGGTACCTCGCGAGGGATGACCGGGTTCACAAAAACGCACAAATGGACGGGGGTTTCACCGATGGGCCTGGACAAGCTGTGCCGGATCTCCGCCCTCGCGCTGCTGACGGCTGTTGCCGCTTGTTCGGGGGCCGAACAGCCGCAGATGCCGCCGCCTGAAGTCTCGGTGGAAACGGTGCGGGCGGGCACCATCGACAATGTGATCGAAGTGCCCGGCCGGGTGCAGGCTGTGCGCACGGCGGAAGTGCGGGCGCGGGTGACGGGGATCGTCGCGCGGCGGCTGTATGAGGAAGGCAGCGACGTGCGCGCCGGGCAACCGCTGTTCGCCATCGACCCGCGGGAGTTGCAGGCCAGCCTGTCCGCGGCGCTGGCGCAGGCGCAGCGCGCGGAGGCGACGGCGCGCAACGCCCGGCAGGATGTGGACCGTTACCGGCCGCTGCTGAGCGATCAGGCGATCAGCAAGCAGGAATATGATGCCGCCGTGGCCCGGCTGGGGCAGGCGGATGCCGATGTGCTGCAGGCGCGCGCGCAAGTGGAAACCGCGCGGCTGAACCTGAGCTATGCCACGGTGACCGCCCCGATTTCGGGCCGGGCCGGGCGGGCGCAGGTGACGGAAGGGGCGCTGGTGAACGCCGGTGAGGGCACGCTGCTGACGGTGATCGAGCAGGTGAATCCCATTTTCGTGAACTTCTCCCAATCCAGCTCGGAGTTTATCGCCATCCGGCGCGACATCGCATCCGGCGCTCTGAAGGCGCCGGGCGTGGGGCATACGCGGGTGGAGCTGCAGCTGGAGGATGGCACCATCTTCGCGCAGACGGGGCGGCTGGATTTCTTCGATCTCGCCTTCGACGAATCCACCGGGGCGGCGGCACTGCGCGCAGAATTCCCCAACCCCGGCGCGATCTTGCTGCCCGGCCAGTTCGTGCGGGCGCGGGTGTTCGCAGGCACCCGTTCCAACACCATCCTGGTGCCGCAGCGCGCGGTGCAGGTGGGGCCGCGCGGCGGCGCGGTGCTGGTGGTGACGGCCGATAACAAGGCAGAGGCCCGGCCGGTGCAACTGGGCGACCTGCGCGGTTCGCAATGGGTGGTGCTCTCTGGCCTGAAACCGGGCGAGCGGGTGATCGTGGACGGCGGGCAGAAGGTGCAGCAGCCCGGCATGACGGTGCGCATCGCCCCGCCAAAGCCCGTTCCCGGGCAGGCCGCGCAGAATCAGGCAGCTCCGGCCGGGGCGAACTAAGCCATGTTTTCCGGTTTCTTCATCGGCCGCCCGATCTTCGCATGGGTGGTGGCGCTGCTGATTTCGCTGGTGGGGGCAATCGCGCTCTACAGCCTGCCGATCGAGCAATATCCAGACGTCGCGCCGCCGTCTCTCACCATCACCGCCACCTATCCGGGCGCGGACGCAACCACGGTGGAACAATCCGTGACGCAGGTGATCGAACAGCAGCTGAACGGGGTGGAGGGGCTGCTCTACATGGCCTCCACCTCCGGCGCGAACGGCGTGGGCACCATCACCGCCACCTTCGAATCCGGCACCGATATCGACGTGGCGCAGATGGACGTCCAGAACAAGCTGACGCTGGTGGAACCCCGCCTGCCCGAAGATGTGCGGCGGCAGGGCATCCCGGTGCAGCAGGCCAATGCGGGCTTCCTGCTGCTGGTCGCCATCGAATCGCGCACGGGCGCCAACGCCGCCGAGGATCTGGGCAATTTCGCCAATTCCCGCGTGGTCGATGAACTGCGCCGCGTGCCCGGCGTGGGCGATGTGCAGCTGTTCGGATCGCCCTATGCGATGCGCATCTGGCTGGATCCCGACAAGCTCGCCAGCTACCGGCTGTCGGCGGCCGATGCGCTGGCCGCGGTGCAGGAACAGAACAGCCAGAGCCCCGGCGGCCAGCTGGGCGACCTGCCGCTGGCGCGCGACACGGAGCTGAACGCCACCATCCTGACGCAGGGGCGGTTCACCTCTGCCAGCCAGTTCGCGGGCATCATCCTGCGCGCCAATCCGGATGGCTCCACCGTGACGCTGGGCGATGTCGCCCGGGTGGAAATGGGGGCGATGAGCTATGACACGACCGCCGACCTCAACGACAGGCCGGTTGCGATCATCGCCGTGCAGCAGGCGACGGGCGCCAACGCCATCGCCACGGCCGAAGGGGTGAAGGCGCGGATGGCGGAGCTGTCGCGGACCTTCCCGGCGGACATCCACTGGTCGGTTCCCTACGACACGACGCCCTTCATCTCTGAATCCATCAGCGAGGTGGTGCGCACCCTGTTCGAGGCGGTCGCGCTGGTGTTCCTGGTGATGTTCCTGTTCCTTCAGAACTGGCGCGCCACGCTGATCCCCACCATCGTGGTGCCCATCGCCCTGCTGGGCGCCTGCATGGGGCTGGCTGCCTTCGGCTTCAGCATCAACGTGCTGACGATGTTCGCCATGGTGCTGGCGATCGGCATCCTTGTGGACGACGCCATCGTGGTGATCGAGAATGTGGAGCGCATCATGGCGGAGGAGCATCTGCCGCCGCGCGAAGCCACGATGAAGGCGATGGGGCAGATCACCTCGGCCATCATCGGCATCACGCTGGTGCTGATGGCGGTGTTCGTGCCGATGAGCTTCTTTCCCGGATCCACGGGCGCGATCTACCGGCAGTTCGCCGTCACGCTGATCGTTTCCATCGGCTTTTCGGCGCTGCTGGCGCTGACGCTGACGCCCGCGCTGTGCGCCACCTTCCTGAAGCCGCACGCGCCGGACGATCCTGACCGCCCGAAGGGACTGCTGGCGCGGGCGTTCGGCCGCTTCAACGCCTGGTTCGACCGGGTGACACACGGCTATCAACGGCAGGTGGGCAAACTGCTGTCGGCGCCGCTGCGCTGGCTGGCGGTGTTCCTGCTGATGGCGGGGCTGACGGTGATCCTGTTCGGCCGGTTGCCCGGCGGCTTCCTGCCGCAGGAGGACCAGGGCGTGCTGTTCACCGCGATCCAGGCCCCGCCCGGATCCGCCCGTCCGCGCACGGAAGAGGCGCTGAACCAGGTGAAGGGCTTCTACAAGCAGCAGGATGCGATCGCGAACATCGTGGCGGTGCGCGGCTTCAGCTTCTTCGGGCAGGGGCAGGCGAACGCGATGGTGTTCACCGCGCTGAAGCCCTGGGAAGAGCGCACCGCGAAGGCGGATCAGGCCGACACGCTGCTGGGCAAGGCGAACATGGCCTTTTCGCAGATCCGGCAGGCGATGGTGTTCGCGCTGAGCCCGCCGCCGATTTCCGCGCTGGGCAATTCCAGCGGCTTTTCCTTCAAGCTGAAGGATGTGGGCGGCATGGGGCCGGATGCGCTGCTGCAGGCGCGCAACCAGTTGCTGGGCGCCGCCAGCCAGAGCCCGGTGCTGACCGGCGTCCGCCCGGAAGGGCAGGAGGCCGCCCCGCAGCTGCGCGTGACCATCGACCGGGTGAGGGCCCGCGCCCTGGGCCTGCAGGTGGCCGACGTGAACAACACGCTCGCCATCGCCTTCGGCTCTGCCTATGCCAACGACTTCACCTATGAAGGCCGCATCCTGCGCGTGCTGCTGAAGGCGGATGCGCCCTTCCGCATGACGCCAACGGATATCCTTGCGCTGAAGGTGCGCAACAGCGCCGGCGACATGGTGCCCTTCGGCAGCTTCACGCAGGTGGAATGGATTTCCGGCCCGCAGCAGCTGCAGCGCTACAACGGCTATCCCTCCATGACGATCTCGGGCATGGCCGCCCCCGGCCGCGCCACGGGCGAGGCGATGGACGAGATGGAGCGGCTGGCCGAAGCGCTGCCGCAGGGCTTCGCCTATGAATGGACGGGCATCAGCTTCGAGGAGAAGCAGGCCGGCGGCCAGATCGGGCTGCTGCTGGGACTTTCGTTCCTGATCGTGTTCCTGCTGCTGGCGGCCCTGTACGAAAGCTGGTCCATCCCGGTGTCGGTGCTGCTGGTGGTGCCGCTGGGCGTGCTGGGCGCGATCCTGTTCACGATGATGCGCGGCCTTTCGGCGGATGTTTACTTCAACGTGGGCCTGATCGCGATCATCGGCCTTGCGGCCAAGAACGCCATCCTGATCGTGGAATTCGCGATCGAGGAGGAAAACCATGGCCGGACGCCGATGGAAGCGACCCTGAACGCGGTGCGCATGCGGCTGCGGCCCATCATCATGACCTCGCTGGCCTTCATCGGCGGGATGATCCCCCTGTTCATCGCCAGCGGGGCAGGGGCCGCCAGCCGCATCGCCGTCGGCACAGGGGTGATCGGCGGGATGGTGGCGGCGACGCTGCTGGGCATCTTCTTCATTCCGGTGTTCTACCTGTCGGCCCGGCGCTGGCTGGGGCGGGAGGATGTGCCGCCGAAGGCCCCGCCCGGATCGGGCATGGGCGGAGGCCAGGCCCATGACTAGGCCGATCGCCCCCCTTGCCCTTCTGCTGCTGGCCGGGTGCAGCCTTGCGCCCCAGCATGTGCGCCCGGAACCGCTGGCAAAGACGGCCGAATGGTATGCGCCCGAAGCGGCCGCGGACCCTGCCGGTTCCGTCCGCGCGACGGACATCGGCTATGACGCCTTCTTCCCCGATCCGCGCCTGCGCAGCCTGATCGCACTGTCGCTGGAACGGAACCGCGACCTGGCCGTTTCTGTCGCCCGCATCGCGGAAGCGCGCGGCCTGTGGCGCATCCAGGGGGCGGAACAGGGGCCGGGGCTCGCGGCCTCTGCCGCCGCCGTCCGCAGCCGGGCCGCCACGGTCGATACCGGGGGCCAGCCCGTCACCGGAAACCGGGCGACGATCGGGGTGGCGGTGCCCGCGTTCGAGCTGGATTTCTGGGGCCGGGTCCGCAACCTCACGGCGGCTGCGCGCAGCCAGTATCTCTCCACCGTGGAGGGCGAGC
Organism: Sandaracinobacter sp.; assembly: GCF_041909755.1. Lineage (NCBI taxonomy): Bacteria > Pseudomonadati > Pseudomonadota > Alphaproteobacteria > Sphingomonadales > Sphingosinicellaceae > Sandaracinobacter > Sandaracinobacter sp. Next base: position 34,422 of record NZ_JAYRCW010000005.1, on the reverse strand, counting down.
GGGCCGCGCGGCTGGCGCTGATCCGCAACCTGGCGGGCGCCTATTATCTGGCGCGCGAGGCCGATGAACGCATCGCGCTGGCCGAAGCGACGCTGAAGAGCCGCGAGGACGGGCTGCGCATCGCCAGGCGCCGGCTGGATGCGGGCGTCACCTCGGCGCTGGATTACCGCCAGTCGGAATCGCTGCTGACGCAGGCCGAGACAGAGCTTGCCGCGCTGAAGCTGGCGCGCACGGAGGCGCGCAACCAGGTGCTGGTGCTGATCGGCGGCGAACTGCCGGCCGACATGCCGGAGGCGCTGCCGCTTTCAGAACAGGCGCCGCTGAAGCCGCTGGCGGCGGGCCTGCCCTCTGACCTGCTGGCCGCCCGCCCCGACATCATCGCCGCGGAAGAGCAGCTGAAGGCTGCGCGGGCCAATGTGGGGGCGGCGCGCGCCGCCTTCTTCCCCTCCATCTCGCTGACGGGGAACCTCGGCTATGCCTCGTCCGATCTCAATGGCCTGTTCACCGACAGCGGCCTGACCTGGTCGTTCGGGCCCAGCATCGATCTGCCGATCTTTGACTGGGGGCGGCGCAAGGGCAATGTGGATGTCGCGGTTGCCCGGCAGGACATTGCGGTCGCCAGCTATGAAAGCACGGTGCAGCAGGCCTTCCGCGAAGTGTCCACCGGGCTTGCCGGGCGGCAGCATCTGGCGGAGGAAGTGGCCGCGCAGGAACGGTCTGCGACAGCCCAGCGCCAGATCGCCCGGCTGGCGCGCATCCGCTATCGCGAGGGCGTCGCGGACTATCTGGAAGTGCTGGACGCCGAGCGGAACCTGTTCACCGCCGAACAGTCGCTGATCTCGCTGCGGCGGCAGGAGCTGGACAACCTCGCCGCGCTCTATGCGGCGCTAGGCGGCGGGCTGCCGCCAAACTAAAGAATCCGGCGGGCTGCCGCCAAAATAGGGAATCCGGCGGGCTGCCGCCGGGCGGTTCGCCGCCCGCCGCGCCTTGACCATTTGACCGGGATCAAGGCGGGCGCCGCCCGATCCGCCGAAAGATCGGCCCACAACACCCGGGAATCCGGGTGACAACCATATGGTCAGGGCCAGAGAGACATGTCTTCCTTCTTCTCAATCGGCGCCTATCTGCTGTTCGGCATCCTGTCGCTGTTCATGATCGCGACGGCGACGAGCGCCGGATTCGCCATCCATGGCGTCATCATCCTCATCGCCTGCATCCTCGCGGTCGCGACGACCGTGGGGCGGCTGCAACCCGCCGCCGAGGGCGGCTGGCTGGTGCCGGACCGCTCGAACGGCGGCTATCACGACGGGGTCGTGAAGGCGGGCGTGATCGCCACGGTCTTCTGGGGCGTTGTGGGCCTGCTGGTGGGCGTGGTGATCGCCGCCCAGCTGACGTTCCCGACGCTGGGCTGGGGGGTGGAATATCTCTCGTTCGGGCGGCTGCGGCCGCTGCACACATCGGCCGTGATCTTCGCCTTCGGCGGCAACGCGCTGCTCTGCACCTCCTTCTGGGTGGTGCAGCGAACCTGCCGCGCGCAGCTGTGGGCGCCGGGCCTCGCCTGGTTCGTCTTCTGGGGCTATCAGCTGTTCATCGTGCTGGCGGCGACCGGCTATGTGCTGGGGATCACCCAGTCCAAGGAATATGCCGAGCCGGAATGGTATGTGGACCTGTGGCTGACCATCGTCTGGGTCGCCTATCTCGCCGTCTACATGGGCACGATCGTGAAGCGGCGCGAGCCGCACATCTATGTCGCCAACTGGTTCTACCTCGCCTTCATCATCACCATCGCCATGCTGCATGTGGTGAACAACCTGGCGGTGCCGGTGGGCTTCTCCGACAAGAGCTATGGGGTGTGGGCGGGCGTGCAGGATGCGCTGACGCAATGGTGGTACGGCCACAATGCGGTCGGCTTCTTCCTGACCGCTGGCTTCCTGGGCATGATGTACTATTTCGTGCCCAAGCAGGCCGGGAAGCCGGTCTATTCCTACCGGCTCTCCATCGTCCACTTCTGGTCGCTGATCTTCCTGTACATCTGGGCCGGTCCGCACCACCTGCACTATACCGCGCTTCCTGATTGGGCGCAGACGCTGGGCATGGTGTTCTCGATCATGCTGTGGATGCCCAGCTGGGGCGGCATGATCAACGGCCTGATGACGCTGGAAGGCGCGTGGGACAAGATCCGCACCGATCCGATCATCCGGATGCAGGTGGCCGCGCTCGCCTTCTATGGCATGTCCACCTTCGAAGGGCCGGTGATGTCGATCCGCTCGGTGAACGGGCTGTCGCACTATACCGACTGGACGATCGGCCATGTCCATTCCGGCGCGCTGGGATGGGTGGGGATGATCAGCTTCTCCAGCATGTATTTCCTGGCCCCGCGCGTGTTCGGCGTGGCCCGGCTCTACTCGCTCAGGATGATCAACTGGCACTTCTGGCTCGCGATGGGGGGCATCACGCTCTACACCGCCTCCATGTGGGTCGCCGGCATCATGCAGGGGCTCATGTGGCGGGAGTTCAACGCCGAGGGCTACCTCGTCTATTCCTTCGCGGAAGTCACCGCGGCCATGCACCCCTATTATCTGATCCGGCTGCTGGGCGGGGTTCTCTACCTGCTGGGCGCGGTGATGATGGTGGTCAACATCTGGATGACCGCGAAGGGCCGGGTGCGCGACGAGGCGCCCCTGGACGCCGGCGCGCCGCACAATCAGCACCTCGACAAACCCCTTGCGGAACGGCCGCTCGCGCCCGCCGCGCAGCCCGCCGAATAGGAGCAACGTCGCCATGGCGTTTGAAAATCACGCAAAGATCGAGCGCAACGTCACCATCCTCGCCGTCCTCACGCTGGTGGTGGTGATGATCGGGGGGCTAGTGCAGCTGGTGCCGCTGTTCTTCCTGGAAAACACCATCGAGAAGGTGGAGGGCGTGCGCCCCTACACTCCGCTGGAGCTGGCCGGGCGCAACATCTACATCCGCGAGGGCTGCTATTCCTGCCACTCGCAGATGGTGCGCCCCTTCCGCGACGAGGCCGAGCGCTTCGGTCACTACAGCCTCGCGGCGGAGAGCATGTATGACCACCCCTTCCAGTGGGGTTCGAAGCGCACGGGGCCGGATCTCGCCCGGGTGGGCAACCGCTATTCGGATGAATGGCATGTGCAGCACCTGACGAACCCGCGCGACGTCGTGCCGGAATCGATCATGCCCTCCTATCCGTTCCTGAAGAAGCGCGAGCTTTCGATGCCCGATGTCGCGGCGCACCTGAAGGCGAACCGCGCGGTCGGCGTGCCCTATACCGACGCGCAGATCGAGAATGCGATGGCCGACCTGAAGGCCCAGGCCGATCCGAACGCGGATCCGACCGACCTGCAGGCGCGCTATCCCAAGGCGCAGGCGCGCGACTTCGATGGCGATCCGGCGCGGCTGACCGAAATGGATGCGCTGGTCGCCTATCTCCAGATGCTGGGCACGCTGGTCGACTTCGACAGCTATGTGCCCGAGCAGAACCGGCGCTGAGGAGGGGTTTGATGGACTATCAGCAACTCCGCACGCTGGCCGACAGCTGGGGGCTCGTCTTCATGGTGATCACCATGGCCGCGATCGTGGGCTGGGCGTTCCGCCCCGGCGCCCGCGCCGCGCAGGACGACGCCCGCATGATCCCCTTCCGTGATGAAGAGAGCAGCAATGAGCGCTGACCCGAAAAAGCCCGAATCCGGCCCCGGCACCACGGGCCATGAATGGGATGGCATCGAGGAGCTGAACAATCCGCTGCCGCGCTGGTGGCTGTGGATCTTCTATGCGTCGATCGCCTTCTCGCTGGTGTGGGTGGTGCTGTATCCGGCGATCCCGATTCCGGGCGGCTACACCAAGGGCACGCTGGGCTATTCCGGCCGGACCGAGGGCGAGCAGGCGCTGGCGGCGCTGAAGGCGCAGCGGGCCGAGGCTCTGAAAGGCTTCGACGCCGTTCCGCTGAACGAGCTGAAGAACAATCCGCAGCTGATGCAGGCGGCGGTGGAAGGCGGCCGCTCTGCGTTCAAGATCTACTGCATCCAGTGCCACGGCACCGGCGCGGCGGGCGGCAAGGGCTATCCCAACCTGAACGACGACGACTGGCTGTGGGGCGGCAGCATGGAGGAAATCCATGCCACGCTGGTGAACGGCGTCCGCCAGCCCGGCAACGACGACACCCACATGTCGCTGATGCCGGCCTTCGGCAAGGACGGGCTGCTGACGAAGGCCCAGATCGCCGATGTCACCGAGCATGTGCTGGCGATTTCCGGGCAGGAGCATAATGCCGCCATGGCCGCGCGCGGCAGCGCGACCTTCGCCCAGCAGTGCGCCAGCTGCCACGGCCCCAACGGCGAGGGCATGCGCCAGTTCGGCGCGCCGAACCTGCGCGACGCCATCTGGCTCTATGGCGGCAACCGTGCCGACATCACCGCCACCATCACCACCGCCCGTGCGGGCGTGATGCCGGCCTGGAAGGGCCACCTGCCGGAATCGACCATCCGGCAGCTGACGGCCTATGTCCACAGCCTCGGCGGCGGGGAGTGAATGAAATGCCCGGCGTGCTGAAGCCGGCCCCCGCCACCCCGACGGGGCCGGAGGGCGACGGCAGCCTCTACAAGAAGCGGGTGAAGGTGCATCCGAAGAAGGTGGAAGGCCCCTTCCGCCGCTTCAAATGGGCCGTGCTTTTCCTCACGCTGGGCATCTATTACCTGACCCCCTGGCTGCGCTGGGATCGCGGGCCCTTCTCGCCCGATCAGGCGGTCCTCGTCGATCTTGCCAACCGGCGCTTCTATTTCGGCCCGATCGAGATCTGGCCGCAGGAATTCTATTATGTCGCCGGCCTGCTGATCATGGCGGGGCTGGGGCTGTTCCTTGTCACCACCTCGGTCGGCCGCGCCTGGTGCGGCTATGCCTGCCCGCAGACCGTGTGGACAGACCTCTACATGGCGGTCGAGCGCTGGATCGAGGGCGACCGCAACGAGCGTATCCGGCTGGACAAGGCCCCGATGAGCGCGGGCAAGCTGGCGAAACGCAGCACGAAGCATGCGATCTGGCTGCTGATCGCGGTGCTGACGGGCGGCGCCTGGGTCTTCTATTTCACCGATGCGCCCACGCTGCTGCGCGAGCTGCTGACGGGGCAGGCGCCCTTTGTCGCCTATGCCACCATCGGCGTGCTGACCTTCACCACCTATTCGCTGGCCGGGTTGATGCGGGAGCAGGTCTGCACCTACATGTGCCCCTGGCCGCGCATCCAGTCCGCCATGCTGGACGAGGACAGCTTCATCGTCACCTACAAGGCCTGGCGCGGGGAACCGCGCGGCAGCGCCAAGGCGAAGGACGCGAACCTGGGCGACTGCGTGGACTGCATGGCCTGCGTGAACGTGTGCCCCACGGGGATCGACATCCGCAACGGCCCGCAGCTGGAATGCATCACCTGCGCCCTGTGCATCGACGCCTGCAACGACGTGATGGGCAAGCTGGACCGGCCGAAGGACCTGATCGGCTACACGACGCTGGAACGCGACATCGCGGAATCGAAGGGCGAACCGCTGCCGCCCATGTGGAAGACTCTGCTGCGCCCGCGCGTGCTGATCTATTTCGCGGTGTGGGCGGCCATCGGCATCGGCATGCTGGTGGTGCTGGCCGGGCGTTCGCGCATGGACATCTCTGTCGCGCAGGATCGCAACCCCGTCTATGTCCAGCTGTCGGACGGCGACATCCGCAACAGCTATACGGTGAAGCTGATGAACAAGGAGCCCCGGCCCCGGCAGTTCGACCTCAGTGTATCGGGCCTCGACAACGCCCGGCTGGCGAACCCGCGCATGGGTGAAGCGCCGGCAAAGCGCATCCGGCTGGATGTCCGCCCCGATGGCGTCGACACCTACACCATCCAGGTGCGTGTGCCCGCCGCCTCCATCCATGCGGAACAGTCCGACATCGTCTTCAAGGCGCATGCGGCGGATGGCGACGGCGACGTGATGGAAACGACGCGCTTTTCGGCCCCCGAATCCGCGGTGAAGGCGCGATGAGCCGCCCCTTCACCGGCCGCGATGCGCTGATGGTGATCGGCGGCGGCTTCCTGCTGGTGATCGGCGTGAATGTGGCGCTGGCCGTGAACGCCAGCCGCAGCCACCCCGGCCTCGTCGTCGAGAACAGCTATGTCGCCAGCCAGAAATTCAACGGCTGGCTGGCGCAGGGCCGCGCCCAGAAGGCGATGGGCTGGACGGTGAAGGCCGGCGCGGATGCGGGCGCGCTGTCCGTTTCGGCGGCCGGGCCGACGGGGGCGCCGCTGTCGGGGCTGAAGGTCGTCGCCACGCTGGAGCATCCGCTGGGGGCGGAACGGTCGCGGGACATCGCGCTGTCCGAAGTGGCGCCGGGTCGCTATGCCGCGCCGCACGGGCTGGCGGCCGGGCAATGGCTGGCCGAGGTGCGCCTGTCGCGCGGGGGGGAGCATTATTATCTCGCCGACCGGCTGGTGATTCCGGGCTGAACCATGGCGACGCTTGCACCGCCGGCCGCGCCGTCCAGCCTTGACCTGTTCGTCGCCGAACCGTCGCCCGGCACGCGCCGGATCGACCTGCATGTGCCGGGCATCCATTGCGCGGGCTGCATCCGCAAGGTGGAAGGCGCCGTCCGCGCGCTGCCGGGCATCACCCATGCCCGCGTGAACTTCACCACCCGCCGCCTGACGGCCGAATGGCAGGATGGCCGGCAGGATGCGCAGGCGATCGTCGCTGCCGTCGAGGGCGCGGGGTTCGATGCGCGGCCCTTTTCCCCGTCCGACGTCGCAGCACAGGGCGGCGATCCGGCCTCCCGCAGGCTGATCAAGGCGATGGCCGTCGCGGGGTTCGCGGCGATGAACATCATGCTGCTCTCCGTCTCGGTCTGGTCCGGGGCGGACGGGGCGACGCGCGACCTGTTCCACCTGATCTCTGCCGCGATCGCGCTGCCGACGGTGGCCTATTCCGGCATGCCCTTCTTCAGCTCTGCCTGGGGGGCGCTGCGGCAGGGGCGCACGAACATGGACGTGCCGATTTCGATCGGCCTGATCCTGGCGACGGCGCTCAGCCTCTATGAGACGGTCACGCGCGGGCATGAGGCCTGGTTCGACGCGGCGGTGATGCTGCTGTTCTTCCTGCTGATGGGCCGCGTGGCGGACAGCCTGATGCGCGACCGGGCGCGGGCCGGTGTCGCCGCGCTGCTGAAACAGTCCGCGCCGGGCGCGCTGGTCCGCGCGCCGTCGGGCGAAACCGAATGGCGCCCCATCGAAAGCGTGGCGCCGGGGATGACGGTGCTGGTCTCGGCCGGCGGGCGCATCCCGGTGGACGGGCTGGTGCTGGAGGGCAGCTCCAGCATCGACCGCAGCCTTGTGACGGGCGAAAGCCTGCCCGAACCGGTGAAGCCCGGCGGCCAGCTGCTGGCAGGCACGCTGAACCTGGATGCCCCGATCGCCATGAAGGCGACGGCCGTGGGCGAAGCCAGCTTCCTGGCGCAGGTGGTGCGGCTGATGGAATCGGCGGAGCAGGGCCGCGCGCGCTACACCCGCATCGCCGACCGCGCCGCGCGGCTCTATGCGCCCGTCGTCCACCTGACGGCGCTGCTGACGGCGATCGGCTGGCTGATCGCGGGCGCGGGGCTGCACCAGGCGCTGGTGACGGCGATCGCCGTGCTGATCATCACCTGCCCCTGCGCGCTGGGGCTTGCCGTGCCCGCCGTGCAGGTGCGGGCCGCCAGCGTGCTGATGCAGCGCGGCATTCTGGTGAAGGACGGCAGCGCGCTGGAGCGGCTGGCCGACTGCGACACCGTCGTGCTGGACAAGACCGGCACGCTGACGCTGGGCCGCCCCGTTCCGGCCGGGCGGTTGCCCCTGTCCGCGTCCGAACTGGCGCTGGCGGCGGGGCTCGCCGCGAAGAGCAGCCACCCGCTGTCCCGCGCGCTCCTCGCTGCCGCGAAGGCCGAAGGGGTCACCCCGGTCGTGCTTGCGGATGTCAGCGAGCATCCCGGCCTGGGGCTGGAGGTGCAGCACGAAGGGGAAACGCTGCGGCTGGGCCGGCCCGACTGGGCAGGCGCAAGCGCTGCGGCAGAAGGCCATCTGCTGACGCTGGCGTTCCGGCGCGGCGACGCGCCCGCCGCCCTGATCCCGTTCGAGGACCCGCTTCGCCCGGATGCCGCCGCGGCGGTCGCCCGGCTGAAGGCGGACGGTTTCGATGTCCGCATCCTGTCCGGAGACCGGGAGAGCGCCGTTCGCCACGCCGCCCGCGCACTGGATATCGGCACCTGGGCCGCCGGGCAGACGCCCGCCGGCAAGCTCGCCGCCATCGAGGCGCTGAAGGCCGAAGGCCGCAGGCTGCTGGTTGTGGGCGATGGGCTGAACGATGCGCCGATGCTGGCGGCCGGCCATGCCTCCATCGCGCCCGCCTCCGCCTCGGATGCGGGGCAGACGGCGGCAGACCTGCTGTTCCTGCGCGACAGCCTGATGGCGGTGCCTCTGGCGGTCGAAACGGCGCGCCGCGCCGACGTGCATGTGCGGCAGAACTTCCGCCTCGCCATCGGCTATAATATCCTGGCGGTTCCCATCGCGATGGCGGGCCTTGCGACTCCGCTGATCGCGGCGGTCGCCATGTCGCTCTCGTCCATCATCGTGGTGGGGAATGCGCTGAGGTTGAGGGCCCCGAAATGACGACCATCGGTTTCCTGCTGCCCATCGCCCTGCTGCTGGGGCTTGGCGGCCTTGCCGCCTTCCTCTGGTCCATGCGGTCGGGCCAGTATGACGATCTGGACGGCGCGGCGCAGCGCATCCTCACCGACGAGGAGGACGGCCCGTGCTGAGGCAGGCGATGCCCGCCCTGCTGCTGCTGGCGCTGCTGAACGCCACCGCGCCGGCGCTTGCGCGCGGGCTGGTGCCCGTCTGCTCGGCCGCCGGCACCCAATGGGTCGATCTGGATGGACGGCAAAGCCCCGGGCGGGAAAGCGAAAGCGCCTGCCCGCACGGCTGGTGCACCCCGCGCAAGCCGAAGGCGGACCGCAGCCCCGGATGCGCGCCTTAACGATAGAGGTGTTTGCCGCCCCGCCCGCCATGCGCTAAGTCTCTGCCGGGAATAAGCAACCGGAACAGGGTGACTCGGGGAGGGCTGATGCACAGAAGGCTGGCCCGGCTTCGCACGCGGCTCTATCGCACCTCCAGCGCGGTGCAGACATGGTATTACCGGCGCGTCTGGGGAATGACGATCGGCGACGACTGCCGCATTTCCCGCTCTGCCAAGCTGGACAAGACCAACCCACGCGGCATCCATATCGGCAACAGCACGCTGGTGTCCTTCGATGCGGCGATCCTGACGCATGATTTCGTGGGCAACCGCCACCTCGACACCTTCATCGGCAGCAACTGCTTCATCGGCGCGCGCTCGATCATCCTCGCCGGCATCCGCGTGGGCGACAACAGCGTGGTGGGCGCCGGATCGGTGGTGATCGCGGATGTGCCGCCCAACAGCATCGTCGCCGGAAACCCGGCGAAGATCATCCGCTCCGGCGTGGAGACGGGGCGCTGGGGCATCTTCGACAAGCGCTTCCTGGAGGTGGAGGCCGAACGCCTTGCGCGGGAAGGCGCGCGGGAGGCGGCGAAGGCCTGAGCCTGCGCCGGGGTCGCCCGCCGGTTACAGCGGGCGGAAGAACAGCGCCTTCGTCATCGCCTTCACGCTGTCGGGCTGGCGTCGAAGCACGCGCCGCGCTGTCTGCGCCCAGCCCTGCACCCAGATCAGCGGCAGCAGCAGCGGATGATATTTGCGGTAGAACAGCAGCCGCGCGCGCAGCAGCCAATATTCCGACTGCGCAGACCGCCCGCCCTTCTTCGCGGACGATCCGATCGAGCCGCCATGCTTGTGATACACGACCGACCCGCGCGACAGGCCGATGGAGAAGCGGCCCCGATTGCGGCGGGCCCAGTCCATCTCCTCGAAATAGAGGAAATAGTCCTCGCCCATCAGCCCCACGGTATCCACGAAGCGGCGCGTCACCGTCAGCGAGGCGCCCAGGACGCAGGCGGCCCTGCGCGCCGCCGCCCGGCCATCCCAGGGGGCCTTGAACGGCTTGTTGCCATGGATGCCCGCATTGCCGCCGGTCAGCGGGTTGAAGGTCATCCCGCCCAGCGCCTGCACCTTTTCCGGCGCGCTGTAATAGCGGATCACGGTGCCGATCATGCCCTGCGCCGGATCCGCGCGGATCTGCGCCAGCAGCGAACGCGCCGCCGCCGGTTCCACCACCGTGTCGTTGTTCAGCAGCCAGACGGCCTCGATCGCCGGATCCTTCAGCAGGTGGCGGAGGCCCAGGTTGTTGCCGCCCGCGAACCCCAGATTCTCGTCCGACCGGATCAGCGTCAGCAGCCGGGCGCCGGGGGCATGGGCCAGCGCCTCGGCGGCATCCAGCACCTCCATCGGCACGGGCTTGTCCAGCGGCGGGGAGGACAGCGCGCCCAGCGGCCCTTCCGGCGGCGTGTAGGGCTGCTGGCCGGACGCCCAGTCGATGATCCTGCGGTCCGATCCATCGGCGGAGGCGTTGTCCACCACCGCCACGCGCAGCGGAATGTCGGATCGGAGCAGCGATTCCAGGCACTCCAGCGTGTCGGCCGCGCCCTTGTAGTTCACCAGCACCACGCCCAGCCGCGCGACGGGGTCGCGCTCCGGCGGGGCCCAGTCTCCGTCGCCGGCATCCACCTCTGCGGGCCATGGCTGCACGCCCCAGGGGGCTGAGATCAGATCGGTTCCCTGGTGCATCGCGCTCAGCTCTTCGCCCCTTCCGCCCCATCGCCGGCAAGCCCGTCGCCGGCAAGCCCGTCGCCCACCAGAAGGCGCGGTGCGGTGCCGCCCCTCAGAGCCTGTCCGCGGCCCGACAGGCTGGGGTTCGTCATGAAGTAGCGGTGCAGGTTGAAGCTGGGCCTGCCCGGCTCCAGCCGCCGGTAGCTGCCGTCGGCCTGCATCTCCCAGCTCTGCTCGTCGTCCTTCAGGTTGGCGACCATCACCTGATCCAGCACCTGGGCGTGCACGGTGGGGTTCAGGATCGGGATCAGCAGCTCCACCCGCCGGTCGAAGTTGCGCGGCATCCAGTCGGCGCTGGTGATCCACACCTTCGCCTCGCGGCTGGGCAGCGGATGGCCGTTGCCGAAGGCGACGATGCGGCTGTGTTCCAGGAAGCGGCCGATCACCGAGCGGACGCGGATATTCTCCGACAGGCCCTTCACGCCGGGCCGAAGGCAGCAGATGCCCCGGATCACCATGTCGACCTGCACGCCCGCATCGCTCGCTTCGTAGAGCTTCTCGATGATGGCGGGATCGACGAGGCTGTTCATCTTCACCCACACCGCCGCCGGATGCCCGGCTTTCGCATGTGCGATCTCGGCGTCGATCCCGTCCATCAGCGTGGACCGGAGGTTCAGGGGGCTCATCGCCAGCCGCCGCAGGCCCTGCGGCTCCACATAGCCGGTGATATAGTTGAACACCTGCGCCACATCGCGCGCCAGATCGCGGTCTGCCGTGAAGAAGCTGAGATCGGTGTAGATGCGGGCCGTCACCGGGTGATAATTGCCCGTACCGAGGTGCAGATAGGTGTTCAGCTCGCCGCCCTCGCGCCGGACGACCATCGAGGCCTTGGCGTGGGTCTTCCAGTCGATGAAGCCATAGACGACCTGCACGCCCGCCCGCTCCAGCGCGGCCGCCCATGTCAGATTCTGCTCCTCGTCGAAACGGGCCTTCAGCTCGACGATGGCGGTGACGGCCTTGCCGTTTTCGGCGGCGTCGATCAGCGCGCGGACGATGGGGCTGTTCTTGCCGGTGCGGTACAGCGTCTGCTTGATGGCCACCACGTCCGGGTCGGCGGCGGCCTGGCGCAGGAAGGCCAGCACCACGTCGAAGCTCTCATAGGGGTGGTGGACGATGATGTCCTTGGCGCGGATCGCGGCGAAGCAGTCCCCGCCATGCTCGCGGATGCGCTCGGGGAAGCGGGGGGTATAGGGCTCGAACTTCAGGTCGGGCCGGTCCTCGTCCACCAGCCCCGCGAGATCCGCGATGCCCAGGATGCCGTCCACCACCATCACGTCGCGGTCGTTCACGGCCAGCGCCTGTTTCACGGCGGTGCGCAGCCGGCGCGGGGTATGCTCCTCGATCTTCAGGCGGATCACCTGCCCGCGGCGGCGGCGCTTGATCGCCGTCTGGTAGAAGCGCACCAGATCCTCGGCTTCTTCCTCGATCTCGATGTCGCTGTCGCGGATGATGCGGAAACTGCCCTGTCCCAGCCGCTCGAAGCCGGGGAAGATCAGCCCGAAGAAGCGGGTCAGCACCTGCTCCATCGCCAGGTAGCGCGCCGATTTTCCCGGCAGGCGCACAAAGCGCGGCAGCATCTGCGGCAGCATCAGCAGGGCGTTCAGCCGTTCGCCATCGGCCTGCCGCTTCATGTCGAACACCAGGCTGAAGCCCTTGTTCGGGATGAAGGGGAAGGGGTGCGCCGGATCGATCGCCTGCGGCGTCAGCACCGGGAAGATCTGGTCCAGGAAATGGCTTTCCAGCCACTCGGCCTCCGCCTTGCCCAGCTCCTCATGGTCGAGGATGGCGAAATCCGCCGAGCGCAGCGCCTTGCGCAGCACGCCGAACACCTGCTGCTGCTCCGTCATCAGCCGTTCGGCCGCGACGGCGATTTCCGCCAGCTGCTGCGCCGGGGTCAGCCCGTCGGGCGAGGGCGTCTCGATGCCTTCATCCACCTGTCCGCGCAGCCCCGCCACGCGCACCATGGTGAATTCGTCGAAGTTGTTGCCCGAGATCGACAGGAAGCGCAGCCGTTCCAGCAGCGGATGGGCGGGGTTCATCGCCTCTTCGAGGACCCGGCTGTTGAACGCCAGCCACGAGAGTTCGCGGTTCAGATAGCGGCCGGCGCCGAGCACCCGGTGCGGCTCGACTGGCTGGATCGGCAATGGTCGATTCACGCTGGCCATCGCATGGTCCTTAGCATTGCTGCGGCTGCGAAGCCATCGCAGGCGGGGTTAACGCTCGTCCAGGTCGAGGTCGATGAACACCTCGCGCGCCAGCGGAATGGAAAGCGGCCGCTGCTGCGACAGCGCCGCCTTGTCCAGCGCATCAACGGTCCGCGCCACGCCCTCGAAACTGCGCTCGATGCGGGACAGCACATATCGGGTCACATCGGCCGCCGCCTCGATCCCGCGATCCCTCCACTGCTTGCGGAACACGGCCTCCAGCAGCGCGTCGTCGGGCGCGCGGATCTGCACGCGCGGGGTGGCGGCCAGCCGGCTCTTCAGGTCGGCCAGCGTCAGGTTCCAGTCCGCCGGCATGGACCGCGCCGTCATCAACAGCGGGCGCCGTTCCTCCATCGCGGCGTTCCAGGCGTGGAACAGCGCTTCCTCGGATGCGGTGCGGTCGGCATCATCCCACAGCCGGGCATTGGCGCGGCGCGCGAAGATGGCGGCCAGATGGCTCTTGCCGCTGCCGGTGGGGCCGATCAGCAGCGCGGCCGGCACCGGCCAGGTGGACCAGCCGTCCAGAAAGGCCACCGCCTCGCTGTTCGCATCGGAGACGAAGAAATCCTTCTGCCCCTGCGCCGCCCGCCAGCGCAGCGGCAGCACCATCTGTTCCTCATGCGGCTTCGGGGGCGCCTCCGTCATGCGCCGCCCTCCGGGCCGGGCGATTCCTGCAGCTGCTCCTCCTGCACTTCGGGCACCGGCGGCGGCAGCGCTGCCTCGGCCGATCCGCGCCGGCGCAGCGTGCCGCCCTCCAGCCGCAGCCCGCGCCGGTCCAGCGCATAGCGCAGGTCCGCCAGCGGCACGGCAGAAACGATCTCCAGCACCGATTCGCCGCCCAGCACCAGGCTCTGCAACCGCACGCCGTCCACGCCGGGGGTGCCCGCGATCAGCGCCTGGATGGCCTGCAGCGTCGCGTCGTCCGGGGTCGCCACGCGCACCGCGATCCCGCCGCCGCCTTCGAAGCCGCCGCCGATTTCGGGGCCGGTGTCCTCCAGCGCGGCAGCGGGCACGTCGGGTTCGATCAGGCTTGGATCGGGCAGCAGGTTGCCCGCGCGCAGGGCTGCCACATACAGCTTGTCCGATTCGCGGACGGCAGTGTCCATCAGGCCGGCGACATCGCCGCTGCGGTTCGTCAGCCGCACCCGCCCGATTTCCCGCCCGGCGGGGCCGAAACGCACCACCAGCAGGCCGGAAACCGGCCCGCCCTGCCAGCTGCGGTCCAGGATCAGCTCGGGCATCAGCACGTCCGCCACCTGATAGCGGTCGATCAGCGCCCGCCACAGGAAGATGTGCCGCCGCTCTGCCTGCCAGGCGTTCAGCAGGATGGTGTCGCCGGGCGTGGGCTGGATGCGCACATAATCGATCGGGCTTTCCCCCGCGCGCAGCCGCGCCCAGGCTGCAAGCCAGGGGGAGGCGGGCTCGTGTGCCATGCGCGTCGCGGCATCCTGCAGCACCGGGATCACCAGGAACGGCGGCGAGGAGCTGAGCGCCGCGAACCGGCCAAGGTAGGACGACGCGCGCGCCCGGTCGAACACGATGGCCAGCCTTGCGACATAGCGCGCCGGGCCGATCTGCTCGCGCTCCACCTCGATGGCGGAAATCATCGAATCGAGCGCGCTGTCGGGCAGGCGGGGCGCGGTGGCGGCCGCCTGCCCCGACATGCGCGCCCACAAGGCCGGCCAGGCCAGCCGCTGCGCCTCGCGCCAGCCGTTCAGCCGCGCGTCCGACGGGCTCTTGCCGCCGACATCCACATCGATTCCGGAAACGACCAGCCCGCCGCTGCCGCCGATGGCGGTGGGCACGTCCGGGTCTGCCGATTTCGCCTTCGGCTTCGCATCGGCCGCCTTCAGCCCCGCCTGCGCACAGACAGGCGCCGCCGCCGCGAGCGCCAAAGCTGCCATTCCACCTGCGAACCCGCGCCAGAGCTTCATCTTGCCCTGCCTTTGGCGCATGCAGGGTGGGATTCCAAGGCCCAAGGCGCTAGAGCGCGCCAATGACCACGCCCAACCGCCCCGCCACCTATGCCGACGCCGGCGTCTCCATCGAAGCCGGCAACCAGCTGGTGAAGATGATCGCCCCGCTGGTGCGCGCCACGCGCCGCCCGGGCGCCGACGCCGAGATCGGCGGGTTCGGCGGCATCTTCGATCTGAAGGCGGCCGGATTCACGGATCCGCTGCTGGTCGCGGCGACGGATGGGGTGGGCACCAAGCTGAAGCTTGCCATCGAAACGGGCCGCCACGGCACCATCGGGCAGGATCTTGTCGCCATGTGCGTGAACGACCTGATCGTGCAGGGCGCGGAGCCGCTGTTCTTCCTGGACTATTTCGCCACCGGGAAGCTGGAGACGGGCGTTGCCGAAGAGGTTGTCGCCGGCATCGCCCGCGCCTGCGCCCAGGCCGGCTGCGCGCTGATCGGCGGGGAAACGGCGGAAATGCCCGGCATGTATGCGCCGGGCGATTATGACCTGGGCGGCTTTGCCGTGGGCGCCGTGGAGCGCACCGCCCTGCTGACCGGGGACCGGGTTGCGGCAGGCGACATCCTGCTGGGGATCGGATCGTCGGGCGCGCATTCCAACGGCTATTCGCTGCTGCGGCGGCTGGTGGAGGGCGAGGCGCTGGATGCCCCGGCCCCCTTCGATCCGGAAACGCCGCTGATCGACACGCTGCTGGCGCCCACCCGCCTGTATGTGAAGCCGCTGCTGCCGCTGCTGAAGGCAGGGCGCATCCACGCGCTGGCGCACATCACCGGCGGCGGGCTCTTGGAAAATGTGCCGCGCGTGCTGCCCTCTGGCACGCGCGCCGTGATCGATGCCGCAAGCTGGCCTTTGCCCCCGCTGTTCGGCTGGCTGCAGCAGCAGGGCCGGATGGAAGCCGCCGAACTGGCGCGCACCTTCAACTGCGGTATCGGCATGATCCTCGCCGTCGCCCCGGCAGAGGCCGCCGAGGTGACGGCGGCGCTGAAGGCCGCGGGCGAAACCGTCTTTGCCGTGGGCGCGATCGTTGCCGGGGCGAAGGGGTGCGAGCTGCGCGGCGGCGCCGGGCTCTGGGGTCAGGCGGAAGGCTGGGTTGCATCCCATAATGCCTAGGAAGCGGATCGCCGTGCTGCTGTCCGGGCGCGGCTCCAACATGCTGGCGCTGGCCGATGCCGCGCGCGATCCGGGCTTTCCCGGCGAGATCGTGCTGGTGCTTTCGAACCGCGCGACAGCCGCCGGGCTGGCGGCCGCGCAGGCGCTTGGCCTGCCGACAGCGGTGGTTTCCGCAAAGGCCCACCCCGACCGGGAGAGTTTCGACGCCGCCGTCAGCGCCGAACTGGAGGCGCATGGCGTGGAGGCGATCGCGCTCGCAGGCTTCATGCGCATCCTGACGCCCGGTTTCGTCCGCCGCTGGGCGGGCCGGATGGTGAACATCCACCCCTCGCTCCTGCCGCTCTATCCCGGGCTCGACACCCATGCGCGTGCGCTGGCGGCAGGCGATGCAGAGGCCGGCTGCACCGTGCATCTGGTGACGGAGGAGCTGGATGCAGGGCCCATCCTGGCGCAGGCGCGGGTGCCGGTGGCGCCGGGCGACACGCCCGAAACACTGGCCGCCCGCGTGCTGGCGGCCGAACACCGGCTTTACCCCGTTGCTGTCGCGGATTTCCTCGCCCGGCTGGACTGACGGGTTGCAGCACCCCGGCCTTGCCGCCAAACTCCGGCGCGGGCGGCGTGGTCAGGAGGGCGACCGATGAGAATTCCGGCACTGCTTGCGGCTGCGATGATTGCAGCACCGGCCAGCGCGCAGTCGGGCGTGCCAGAGGCCATCAAGACCCGCGTGAACGAACTGGTGGCGCGATGCGCGCAGGCGGGCGGAACGCTGGGCAGCATGACGGGGCAGGGCCGCTTCGTGATCCCCGCCGATTTCAGCGGCGACGGGCGGACGGATTTCATCGTTTCGGAAGGCAATATGCCCTGCGTCGGCAAGCCGGCGCTGTTCCGCCCCGACGGCGCGTCCCGGCTGGAGCTGTGGGTGGGGGAGGGTGGCAACGCCCGCCTCGCCTTTGCGGACCGGGTGATCGCCTATCGCGTGCTGGCGGGGAAGCCGGCCCGGCTTCAGATCGCCCGGTCCGGCCCGGCCTGCGGCGGCCCGGCGCGCTGCGGGGATGAGCTGCGCTGGAACGCGGCCGCAAGCCGCTTCGACGAGGTGGCAACTGACGGCCGCAAGATTGCCGCCCGCCCGGCGACGGGGACTGCGGTCGCAGCGGGCGCCCCGCCCGCTGCCCCGGCGCAGGCGGCCGGCGGCAAGCCCGCCCCTGCTGCCGCCGTTCCGCCCGTGGCGGCGGATGCCGAGGCGCGGTTCAAGGCGGCCTGCCGCAAGCGCTATCTGGCCGATCGGCCCGCGAAGACGGATTGGATCGATCCGGCCTGCGCCGAGGAGTGGGGGCGCGTCGCCGCCAGCCAGCAGGTGGCAGAGGCGCTGCTGCGCGCCGGTCCCGGCGGCCCCGGCGCGCCGCCCCCGCTGGCAGACCTGCGCCAGCGGATGCAGGGTGTGCGCTGGGCGGCGCGGCCGGAAAAGGGGCAGCTTGCCAGCGGCCAGCTGGGTGGTTTCACCATGGTCGTCGAAGGCGCGGGGCGGCCCGAAAAGGCAAGCGTCGGCTGGACGAAGGTGGGCGAGATGCTGCCGCTGAACATCCCGGAGGCCTTCGCCGCGCGCGGCGCGAAATTGACGCTGACCCGCTGCGAGAAAATGGGCGCGGGCGAGGGCGAACGCAGCTGGCTGGTCGCCTTTCCGGGCCGGCCGCCCTTCGATCTGACGGTCTATGAACGGACGGCGCCCACCGCCAACGCCTGGAGCCATTATACGGCGACCGTGCGGCTGGATGGCGCGCCACCCCCGCGCGGCCCGACGAATTGCGAGCAGTTCTGGTAGGCGCGGCGCCTATCGAAAGGCGGCGGGAGGGCGCCAGGCGTTCAGGGCGGTTTCCAGCCGCGCGCCCAGATCCAGCAGCGCAGGTTCCCCGCCGTCGCGGCCGATCAGCTGCACGCCCAGCGGCAGGCCGTCGGCCGTCCACCCCGCAGGCACCACCAGCGCCGGCAGCCCCGCGAAACTGGCGAGCGAGGTGAAATCGGCCAGCGTCGCCGGGCCATGCTCTCCGTGCGGGAAGGCGGCCTGCGGCGTCGCAGGCAGCAGGATGGCATCGGCCATCCGCAACAGGGCGCGCACCTCTGTCGCGGCGGTTTCGATCGCCTTCAGCCCCTGCGCCCGCGCCGATGGGTCGATGTCGCCCGCAAAGCGCAGATAGGTGAGGAACGCGGGGGAGAAGCCCGATGGCTCCTGCTCTGCCGCCGTGCCGAAGGCATCGCGCGCGCCGATGGAAGCCTCCAGGAATCCGGCGAGCCGCAGGCGGTCGAAATCGATGGCCGCATGGCGGCTGCGCACCTCGATCCCCAACCCTTCCAGCAGCGAGGCGGACAGCCGCACCGCAGCATCGACGGCGGGATCAACCTCTGCGCCGCGCCAGCCCGACAGCCGCGCGACCCGCGCCATGGCAGGCGACGGCTGCCCGTCCGCCAGCACGGCGAACAGCGCCGCGCAATCCGCCGCCGACCGGCCCAGCGGGCCGATCACGTCCCACCGGGGCACCAGCGGGATCAGCCCGTCGGGCGGCACCCGGCCCGGCCCCGGCTTCAGGCCCGAAATGCCGCAATAGCTGGCCGGAATCCGGATCGAACCCAGCGTGTCGGTTCCCAGCGCCGCCGTGCACAGCCCGGCCGCGACGGCTGCGGCCGAACCGCCGGAGGATCCGCCCGGCGTATGGCCGGGGCGATGGGGGTTCTGTGTCTGCCCGAAGAAGGGGTTGTCCGTTGTCGCCCCCAGCGCGCCTTCGTGCAGGTTGGTGAGGCCGATGAGGATCGCGCCGGCCGCCCTCAGGCGTGAAACGGCGGCGGCGTCGCGGGGCGCGCGCCGGTCCCGCCAGGCGTTGAGGCCGGCGGAAACCGGCCAGCCCGCCACGTCGATATTGCCCTTGATGGCGATGGGCACGCCTTCCAGCGGCCGTGCCGTCCCGGCCTCGAAGCGGGCGGCGCTGTCCTGCGCGGCGGCCCGTGCGCCCGCCGCATCCACGAAAGTGAAGGCCCTGAGGTCGGAATCGAACCGCTCGATCCGGGCGAGGTGGTGATCGATGGCGGCCACGACGCTGACCCGCCCATCAGCATAAGCTGCGCGCAGGGCGTTCACGCCCATCATGTGGATTCCGGCTGCCAACCCCATGCTCTCCGTCTGTTCCGTTCCGCTTCGTGCGGGCCGGGCGGCCGTTCGGTCAACTGGAGAAGCAGGGGGGATGGTTGCGCCGATGTCAGCCCCGGTTCATAGGCGCTGGTGTCTGCTTGGCCGGACACCTCGCTGGAAAGGACGACCGATGCGCTGGATCCTCGCACTTGCACTGGCGGCTGCCCCGCTCGCGGCCGTCCCGGCTGCCGCGCAGGACGGCGGCTATCGCTCGCGCACGGTGGTGGTGTTCGGGGAGGATCCCTGCCCCAAGGCCAGCAATCCGGACGAGATCATCGTGTGCGCCCGCCGCCCCGAGGAAGAGCGCTACCGCATCCCCAAGGATATCCGCGAAGCCGACAAGGCCGCCCAGATCGCCCGCGAGGACCAGGTGGCCGCCAACCGGGCCGCCATCGTCAGCGGCCGCACGGCCGCCACCGGCATCGGCAGCTGCTCGACCGCAGGTGCCGGCGGCATCACCGGCTGCACCCAGGGGCTGAACGTGGTGGGCGCGGCGAAGACCGTGGTCGAAGGTGTGAAGGCCGCGACCGAACCCGTCGACGACTGATCGCCGGGCTATCCGGCCCGGTTCGCCAGGATCCGCTGCTGCGCGCGGTCCGGCAGCCAGGCGAATTCGCCTGGCAGGCCCAGCCGGATCGCCGCCTGCCAGGCGGGCGACTGGGGATCGCGCTTGCGGTCAGCCATCCGTCCGAAGGCCTTCAGCATCAGCCGGTCGCGCCAGGTCAGATCCCATTCGCGGCCCAGTTCCAGCACGGCGCGGACTTCCGGCGGCAGGATGGAAACGCTGGCCCTCGCCACCGCGCGGTGGATGAAGTTCGGCAGCGACGGCTGCGCCTTGCCGGACTGGATGATGTCCAGGAATTCCAGGTTGATGGGGTGCGGTTCGAAGCCGGGGAGCAGTTTGCGCATCATCCGGTCGAACTGGGCCTCCGTCTCGACCGGCTCGGTCACGCCATAGAGTTCGGCGACGGGCCGCCCCTCGGCCAGGAACCGGTTGCGACTGGCCTCGTCCAGCGGCCTGACGAACCGGCAATAGGCGGTGAGGAAGCCATAGGCGGCCGTGGCATGCACCCAGTTCAGCAGCTCCGGCTCCAGCGCCCGATAGCTCTGGCCGGAGGGCGTTTCGCCGCCCACCTTTGCGTGCATGCGGGTGATGCCCGCGATCAGGTTGCGGGCGGCGGGCGCCGGGCCATAGACGCCGATCATCGCCGCCATGCCCGTGCGCATGGACCGGCCGATCGGATCCACCTTGTAGACGCTGTGATCCCACACGCCGCTGCGGATGCGGGCGTCCGCGAACTCCATCAGCACGGCGGCGATCCCGCCGATGCCCATGGCGATCGGGTTGCGGAACACCCGCCACTGGATCGAATCGGGGGCCAGAAGCGCCGCTTCGCCCGCCGGCTTCGTGAAATCGAAATTCAGCGCCGCGGCCGTGCGGCCCGGCGGCCTCCTCTCATTCGCGGGCGGGGCATTCAGTTAGGTCCGCCATCCTATCGCGTGATAGGATTATCGCATGACAGGCTGTGCGGCAAGCCTGTTGCTGCTATCAGGCCCGCATGACGATGCCCGAACCCCGCGATCCCGGCCGAGACGGCACCCGCGCCCGCATTCTGGACGTCGGCCTGCGCTGCTTTGCGCAAGAGGGCTGGTCGGGCGCGACGACACGGATGATCGCATCGGGCGCCGGCGTGACGCTGCCGGTGATCTCTTACCATTTCGGCAACAAGGAAGGCCTCCACCGGGCCTGCGCCGAAGCCATTGTCGAGGCCTATCGCGCCCATATGCTGCCGCTGGCGATGGCGGCCCGCACCGCGGCGGATGCAGAGGGGCTGTCCCGCGCCGGTGCGCGCGGCTGGTTGCAGCGCATCCTGGAATCGCTGGTGGCCGGCATGTCCGGAACGGCGACGGGGCAGCTGGAAACCGCGTTCGTGCTGCGGGAACTGAGCGAACCCGGCCCCGGCTATGAGCTGCTTCTGAACGAACTGTGGAAGCCCGGCATCCTGCTGGTGGCGGACCTGATCGCCGCCGCACGCGGCCTGCCGTCTGCCGGAGAGGCCGAGCGGGCGGCCGCGATGATGTTGCTCGCCTCGCTCACGGCCTACAGCACCCATGCCCCCGTCACCATGGCGATCCTCGGCTGGCAGGGTGTCGATGAAACGCGCCGGCAGATGGTCGCCGCGCTGGCCGGGCGGATGCTGGACGGAATTCTGGCCGATCCGGCCTAGGCCGGGTCCGCCAGCAGGCCCTTCATCAGCGTTTCCACCGTGTGTGCCCTGTAACGGGCGTGCAGCAGCGGATCGGCATTGGGCAGGCCCCCGAACACGGCAGACAGTGTGAAGCGGTTGGCATAGAGCCCGTCTGCCGCGCCGATGGTGTTGAAGTAGAAAAGCTTCGGGTCCACCGGCCGGAACTCGCCACTGGCGACGCCCGCCTCGATGATGCGCGCCTGCGCATTGGCGATGGGCTGCAGCAGTTCCTCCCCGATATGGCGTACCCGCGCCGGGTCTGCTTCGCGCACCATCTGCTGGATCAGCCGGTTCAGATAGGGAATCGCGAAATAGGTGTCGAGGATGCCGCTCAGGTGGATGCGCATCCGCTCTGTCGGGGTCACGTCCAGGTGGAACAGCCGGCCCAGCTGCCGGATCCGCCGGGTAACGTCCCGGTCCAGCAGCGCCATCAGCAACCCTTCCTTGCTGCCGAAGAAATAGCGGATCATCGCATGGTTCACGCCCGCGCGCGCGGCGATGTCCACGATGCCGATCTCCGTCGTGTCCAGTTCGCGCATCAGCGCGCTCGCGGCATCCAGCAAGGCTTCGCGGCTGTTCTCGCGCGCGGCGCGCTCCGGCGCCTGCGGCTGGTCCGTCCCGGCCGGCGTCCCGGCCCCGGCAAGGCCGCGCCTTGCGGAATGGCCCCTGAAATGGGCTGTGCTCATGGCCGCGCATAGTGGCCATCGCGGCGGCGAATGCAATGCCCGGTTCGTCGCTGCATTCCTATTCACTATCAGGATTGATAATAACCTGTCAGGCGATAGTCTGCTTGGAAGCCGGGCAACAAGCCTTGGGGAGAGATGAAATGCGCCAATTCCACCGCGTGCCGCTGCTGCTGTGCACTGCCCTTGCGACTTCGCTGACTGCCGCGCCCGCGCTGGCGCAGGATGCCACCGCGGCAGAGGACGACGCCGGCATCGCCGACATCGTGGTCACCGCGCAGCGCCGGGCGCAGGCGCTGTCCGAT
Source organism: Sandaracinobacter sp. (assembly GCF_041909755.1). Classification (NCBI taxonomy): domain Bacteria; kingdom Pseudomonadati; phylum Pseudomonadota; class Alphaproteobacteria; order Sphingomonadales; family Sphingosinicellaceae; genus Sandaracinobacter; species Sandaracinobacter sp. Next base: position 11,901 of record NZ_JAYRCW010000005.1, on the reverse strand, counting down.
GTTCCGGTGGCCGTCCAGGCCTTCAACGGCGACACGCTGGAGCAGATGAACATCCGCTCCACCGCCGATCTGCAGATGGTGGTGCCCAGCCTCAATGTCTCGCAGGGCTATCAGGGCATCCCGATCTACACGCTGCGTGGGATCGGCTTCAACACCATCAACCTGTCGTCCACCTCCACCGTCGGCACCTATGTCGATGAAGTGGCGCTGGCCTATCCGTTCATGAACTCCGGCCCGATGTTCGATCTGGAACGGGTGGAGGCGCTGAAGGGCCCGCAGGGCACGCTCTATGGCCGCAACACCACGGCCGGTCTCGTCAACTTCATCACCAACAAGCCGAAGGACGAGTTCTCGGCCGGCATCGCGGTGGAAGTGGGCAGCTATCAGATGCTGAACACCGAAGGGCATGTGAACGTGCCGCTTGGCGACCGCGCGGCCTTCCGCATCGCCTTCCGCACGGAAGACAGCTACCAGGGCTGGCAGCGCAGCCGCACCCGGCCCGAGGAATCGCTGGGCGAAACCCACCGCTATGGCCTGCGCGGCACCTTCGCCGCCGAGCCGGTCGACGGCCTGCACATCGAACTGACCGCCAACTACTGGAAGAACAAGTCGGACACGCTGGCGGGGCAGGGCGTCGGCTATACGCCCAACACCGATCCGGCCAACGGCACCCTCTTCTCGCTCTTCAATGCGCCCGGACTGCCGGCCTTCATTTCCGCCAACAAGGACAGCTGGAACGCCCGCTATGCCGACTGGGCGCCCTATTCCGTGCGCTCGCCCGATATCGGCCGCGGCGCCGGCATCAGCGACCCGCAGCGCGAGGACAGCAGCTTCATCGGCCTGCGCGGCCTGGTGGAGGCCGAGATCACCAGCGACATCAGCTTCATCTCGCTGACGGGCTATAACAAGGTGACGCGCAATGCCGTCGTGGACTGGAGCGGCGCGCCGTTCGAGATCCTGCTGCAGGATACCTATGGCCGCGTCGAATCGCTGTCGCAGGAACTGCGCTTCCAGGGCACGACAGGCCCGGCCGACTGGGTCGTCGGCGGCTATTACGCCAACGACAAGGTGCTGGATACCAACCAGACGCTGCTGGGCCAGAACGCCAATGTCGGCGCCATCCGGGCGACGATCCTGCAACTGGGGCTGCTGAACTCGCCGTTCAACTCGCAGGGCTTCACCGTCACCGACGTGATGCAGTCGTTCCGCACCTACAAGGACGAGGCGACCTTCGACATCGAGACGATGAGCCTGTTCGCCAGCGCCGACTGGGACCTGGCCGAGGCGCTGACCCTCACCACCGGCATCCGCTATACCCGCGACATGCAGAACTACGAGGGCTGCTCGCGCGACCTCGACGGCAGCATGCTGCCAAACGTGAACCTGTTCAACCGCGCCTTCTTCTATCAGGTCTATGGCACGCTGACGGCGCCGATCCAGATGAACCAGTGCAACACCTTCGATCCGCCCTCGGGCACGTTCGGGCCGGTGAAGACCTACATGAGCGAGGACAATGTCGCCTGGCGCGTGGCGCTCGGCTATGAGGTGAACGACGACACGCTGCTGTTCGCCTCGGTGACGCGCGGCTACAAGTCCGGCTCGACGCCGGTGAACGCCGCCAACATCTCCACCCAGAACTTCCCGGCCACGCAGGAGCAGCTGACCTCCTACGAACTGGGCGTGAAGGCGGGCCTTGCCGACCGCAAGCTGAACGTCAACCTGACCGGCTTCTATTACGACTATCGCGACAAGCAGCTGTCGATCTATTTCGCCGATCCGATCTACACCACGCTGCTGCGCCTCGATAACGTGCCGAAGTCGCGCGCCTACGGCATCGACGGCGACATCACCTGGTCGATCATCCCCGAACTGACCGCCACGGTCGCCGGCACCTGGCTGCAGACGGAGATCCAGGGCTTCCAGGGCATCGACGCCGCCGGCAAGCCGCTGGATTATGACGGCTACACCTTCCCGCTGAGCCCCGAATGGTCGGGCGCCGCCAGCCTGATGTGGGACAGCGAGATCGGGCAGGACCTGGGCTTCCGGGCGATCCTCAACGGCCGTTACCAGAGCTCGTCCAAGAATGCGCTGCAGCCCAGCGACATCCTCGACATGCGCGCCTATGGCCTGCTGAACGGCAGCCTCGCGCTCTACAGCCAGAAGGGCTGGGAAGTGTCGCTGTGGGGGCAGAACCTGCTCGACAAATATTACTGGGTGTCGGGCGCGACCAACGCCAACGTCGCTGTCCGCTTCCCGGGCCGGCCGCGCACCTTCGGGCTGACCGGCAAGTTCAACTTCTGAACCCCAGGCCGCCCCGGGCAGCGTTCACGCTGTCCGGGGCCAACCCCTGCGAAAGAACAGGAGGCGAAACGCCCGAACTGCGACAATCAGGCCGGGGAGATTCGATATCCGGGATGGCGGGCCGGCGACGGGCCAAGGGGAGAGTGACGGGATGACGACGGTGAATTTCGAACGGATGCAAACGCTCGGCGATGTGACGCGGGTCCACGCCGGGGAGCGGCCGGACGCGATCGCCTTCGAGTTCGAAGGGCGCTCCACCAGTTTCGCCGCGCTCGACGCTCATGCCAGCCAGGTCGCCAACGCGCTTCTGGCCTCGGGCGTGAAACAGGGCGATCGCATCGCATATGTCGGCAAGAACAGCGATCATTATTTCGAGCTGCTGCTGGGTGCGGCCAAGGCCGGCGTGGTGATGGTGCCGATCGGCTGGCGGCTGGCCGGCCCGGAAATCGCCTTCATCGCGGACAATGCCGAGGCGAAGATCCTGTTCGTCGGCGGCGAGATGGTGGAGGCCGTGAAAGCCAATGCCGAGCTGGCGGGCGGCCGCCGCATCATCGCCATGGAGGCAGGCACGGACTGGCCGGCCTATGAAGCCTGGCGCGACGCGCAGCCCGCGACCGAACCGGCCGTCACGGTGAAGCCGTCCGACGTGACGATCCAGCTCTATACGTCCGGCACCACCGGCAAGCCCAAGGGCGCGATGCTCACCCACGACAACCTGCTGTCGGGGCGCAAGATCAGCATGGCGAACCCGATGCCCTGGAACGACTGGGGGCCTGACGACATCAGCCTCGTCGCGATGCCGGTCGCCCATATCGGCGGCACCGGCTGGGGCCTCGTCGGCCTCGTCAACGGCGCCAAGGGCGTCGTCGCGCGGGAATTCGATCCGCTGAAGGTGCTGGACTATATCGAGCATGACCGCGTCTCGAAGATGTTCATGGTGCCCGCCGCCCTGCAGATCGTGGTGCGCCAGCCGCGCGCCCGGCAGGTGGATTACAGCCGGATGAAATACATCCTGTATGGCGCCTCCCCGATCCCGCTGGACCTGCTGCGCGAATGCATGGAGGTGTTCGGCTGCGGCTTCTGCCAGCAATATGGGATGACGGAGACGACCGGCACCATCGTCTATCTGCCGCCGGAGGATCATGACCCGGCCGGCAACCAGCGCATGCGCGCGGCGGGCCTGCCGCTGCCCGGCGTGGAGATCAAGGTGGTGGACGCCGACGGCAACGAGGTGCCGCGCGGCGAGGTAGGCGAAGTCGCCACCCGCTCCTATGCGAACATGGCCGGCTACTGGAAGCTGGACGAGGCGACCGCCTCGACCATCGGCAGCGACGGCTGGCTGCGCACCGGCGACGCCGGCTACATGGACGAGGACGGCTATCTCTTCATCCATGACCGGGTGAAGGACATGATCATCTCCGGCGGCGAGAATGTCTATCCGGCCGAGGTGGAAAGCGCCGTCTATGGCCACCCTGCGGTCGCGGAAGTGGCGGTGATCGGCGTGCCCGACGAGAAGTGGGGCGAGGCGGTGAAGGCCGTGGTGGTTCCAAAGCCGGGCATGACCATCGACCCGGACGAGATCATCGCCTTCGCCCGCAGCCGCATCGCCGCCTTCAAGGCGCCCAAGAGCATTGACGTGATCGCCGCGCTGCCGCGAAATGCGTCGGGCAAGATCCTGAGGCGGGAACTGCGCGCGCCCTATTGGGCCGGCAAGACACGGCAGGTGAACTGATGGAATTCGCGCTCTCGGCCGACGATCTCGCCTTCCGCGAGGAGGTCCGCAGCTTCCTGAAGGAACGGCTGACGCCGGAACTGCGCGAAGCGGGCGCGCGCATGACATCGGTGTTCATCGACAAGCCCTGGTCGATCGCCTGGCAGAAGATCCTGCACGAAAAGGGCTGGGTCGCGCCCGACTGGCCGGTGGAACATGGCGGCACCGGCTGGACGGAAACGCAGCGCTACATCTTCGCCAGCGAATGCGCGCTGGCCTCGGCCCCGGCGCTGGCGCCGCAGGGGCTGAAGATGGTGGGGCCGGTGCTGATGCACTATGGCACCCCCGAGCAGAAGGCGCATTACCTGCCCCGGCTGCTGTCGGGCGAGGATTTCTGGTGCCAGGGCTATTCGGAACCGGGTTCCGGCTCCGATCTCGCCTCGCTGCGCATGGCCGCCGTGCCGGACGGCGACGATTATGTGCTGAACGGCTCCAAGATCTGGACGACGCATGCCCATTTCGCCAACCGCATCTTCTGCCTGGTGCGCACCAGCACCGCCGGAAAGCCGCAGGAGGGCATCACCTTCCTGCTGATCGACATGGAAACGCCCGGCATCACCGTGCGCCCGATCCTGTCGCTGTCGGGCGATCACGACCTCAATGAAGTGTTCTTCGATGATGTCCGCGTGCCGCAGGCGAACCGTGTCGGCCGCGAGAATGACGGCTGGACGGTCGCCAAATATCTGCTGGAATTCGAACGCGGCGGCCGCGCCTCTGCCGGGCTGAAGGTGGGCCTGGGCCGCGTGCGCGAACAGGCCCGCGCCGAGGGCGTGCTGGCCGATCCCGCCTATCGCCGCCGCATGCTGGAGGCCGAGGCGAACCTGTCCGCCATCGAAATGACGGAACAGCTGATCCTGTCCGCGCTGACGGGCGGCAAGAACCCCGGCCCGCTCTCCTCGCTGCTGAAGATCCAGTCGACGGAAGCGATGCAGAAGATCGACGAACTGGGGATCGAGGCGGCCGGCCTCTACGGCAGCGTCGAGCAGACGGCGGCGCGCCAGCCGATGAGCCAGCTGCCCTATGTGGGGCCGGAACATTCGCTCACCGCGATGCCGCGCTATTTCAACAACCGCGCCGCGACGATCTATGGCGGTTCCAACGAGATCCAGCGCAACCTGATCGCGAAGATCGTGCTCGGCCTCTAGACCGGCCGGTTGACGGCCATGGCCTGATCGGCAAACAGCGGGCGCCCCGCCAGCCGAAAGGACTGCCCATGCCCGCCACCCCCGCCCGTCAGGCGCTCGACATCCTGTCCGGGCTGGGCGTCGCCCTGTCGGCCTCCGGCCTCGCGTGCCACTCCCCCGTCGATGGGGCGCTGATCGGCCATGTCACGCCCGCGACCGGCGCCGACATCGAAGCCGCGATCGCCGCCTCGGCAGAGGCATTCCGCAGCTGGCGGCTGGTGCCCGGCCCGAAGCGGGGTGAACTGGTGCGCCTGTTCGGAGAGGAATTGCGCCGCGCGAAAGAGCCGCTGGGCCGGCTGGTCACGCTGGAGGCGGGCAAGATCCTGTCCGAAGGGCTGGGCGAAGTGCAGGAGATGATCGACATCTGCGACTTCGCGGTTGGCCTGTCGCGCCAGCTCTATGGCCTGACGATGACGACCGAGCGCCCCGGCCACCGCATGATGGAGACCTGGCATCCGCTGGGGCCTGTCGCCGTGATCTCGGCCTTCAACTTCCCCGTCGCCGTCTGGTGCTGGAACGCCGCGCTGGCGCTGGTGTGCGGCGATCCCGTGATCTGGAAGCCATCGGAAAAGACCCCGCTGACGGCACTGGCGGTCGCGGCGGTGTTTGCCCGCGCCGTCGCCCGCTTCGATGGGGCGGTGCCGAACCTCAGCCAGCTGCTGATCGGCGGGCCGGAGGTTGGCAATGCGCTGGTGGAGGACGGGCGCATCGCCCTCGTGTCAGCCACCGGGTCCACCCGGATGGGCCGGGCGGTGGGGCCGAAGCTGGCGCAGCGGTTCGCCCGCGCGCTGCTGGAACTGGGCGGCAACAACGCCCTCATCGTCACCCCGTCTGCCGATCGGGATCTGGCGCTGAAGGCCATCGCCTTCGCGGCCATGGGCACCGCCGGGCAACGCTGCACCACGCTCAGGCGGCTGATCGTGCACGACAGCGTGAAGGACGGGCTGCTGGCGCGTCTGAAGGCAGTGTGAGCCAGCGCCACGGTCGGCGACCCGCTTGCCCCCGGCACCCTCGTCGGCCCGCTGATCGACGCCGACGCGTCGGCCGGGATGACGGCGGCGCTGGAGGCCGCCCGCGCGGCCGGCGGCACCGTCCATGGCGGCGAGGTGGTCGATTTCGGCGGCGGCGCCTATCGCCGCCCGGCGCTGGTGGAAATGCCGGCGCAGCGCGGCCCCATGCTGGCGGAAACCTTTGCGCCCATCCTCTATGTCGTCGGCTACACCACGCTCGACGAGGCCATCGCGCTCAACAACGGCGTCGGGCCCGGCCTCTCCTCCTCGATCTTCACGACGGACCTGCGCGAAGCCGAACGCTTCCTGTCGGCGGCCGGGTCCGATTGCGGGATCGCGAATGTGAACATCGCGACGTCGGGCGCCGAAATCGGCGGCGCCTTCGGGGGAGAGAAGGAAACCGGCGGCGGTCGGGAATCCGGCTCGGACAGCTGGCGCGCCTACATGCGGCGCGCGACCAACACGATCAACTATTCGAACGAGGCCCCGCTGGCGCAAGGCGTCCGCTTCGACATCTGAGCGGCCGACACGCGAATTTGCATAGCTTGGCCCCGGCGGCGGCGGCGGCGATGGAACGGCATCTTCAACGCCGGGAGCATCGCATGACAACCCGCCTCTCCGCCGATGAGCTGGAGGCCTTCCTCGACTCGCTGCGTCGGCTGCTGGCCGATCGCTGCACTGAAGCAGACGTCCGCCGCCTGATGGAGACGGCCGACAGCCATGATGCCGGTCTGTGGCGGCAGCTGTCCGACATGGGGGTGCCGGGGCTGCTGGTCGATCCGGCGCACGGCGGCCTGGGGGCGGGGCCCGCCGTGCTGGAGCGCGCGATGGAGGAACTGGGCGCGGCGCTTTGCCCCAGCCCCATTCTCTCGTCGGTGATCGCCACCGGCCTCGTCTCGGCGCTGGAGGACAGCGTCGCCGCCCGCCTGCTGCCGGGGATCGCCGACGGCTCCACCATCCCGGCCGTCGCGCTGACAGGCCCGGCCGCGAAATGGACGGCCGACAGCGTCGCGGTCAGCGCCTCGCCCCGCGGCAACGGCTGGCAACTGGACGGCAAGGCGGCCTTCGTTCTGCACGCGGCGGTCGCGAACCTGCTGCTCGTCGTCGCCGGCACCGCAGACGGCATCGCCCTGTTCGAAGTCGCCCCCGATGCAGCCGGGCTGGCGCAGACCCGGCTGCCCGCCTTCGACCGCACGATGCAGATGTCGGATCTCGACTTCGCCGGGGTGGAGGCCGTGCGCCTCTCGCCCGAGGGGGACTGCTGGGCGCTGGTGGAACAGGCGCTGGATCTCGGCCGCGTGGCGCTGGCGGGGGAACAGGCCGGCGGCGCGCGCCGGGTGTTCGAGTTCACGACCGATTATGCCCGCGCCCGCCACCAGTTCGGCCGCGCCATCGGCAGCTTCCAGGCGATCAAGCACATGGCGGCGGACCTGCTGCTGGAAACCGAATCCGCGATTTCGGCCGCCCGCCACGCCGCGCAGGCGCTGGCAGACGGCGCGGAGGACGCGCCGCAGGCCGTCAGCCTTGCTGCCTTCGCCTGCGCCGACGCCTATGTCCGCACCACGGCGGATGCGGTGCAGATGCACGGCGGCATCGCCTTCACCTGGGTGCATCCCGCCCACCTCTATCTGCGCCGCGCGCGCGCCGACGCCCAGCTGCTGGGCACCCCGGCTGCCATGCGCGAGCGCTTCATCCGGCAACTGGGGGGCTGACGCCATGACCGATGAGCAACTGGCAGCCGAAGTCCGCGCCTGGCTTGAAGCCAACTGGGATCCCGGCCGCAAGGTGAAGGCCGAAAGCTTCGGTCGCAGCCCCTATCAGCCCTTCCTGGAGCAGGTGCTGGCCGCCGGCTATGCGGTTCCCACCTGGCCGAAGGAACGCTGGGGCCTGGGCCTGAAGCCGGCGCAGGCGCGGATCATCGAACAGGAGTTCGCGGCCGTCGGCGCCCCCGGCGCCGCGCAGGACAAGCACAATCTGTGGGCGAACACGGCGCTGGCCCATGCCACGCCAGAGTTCCGGGACGAGATCGTCCCGAAGCTGCTGACGGGCGCGGTGGGCATGTGCCTGCTTTATTCCGAACCGGGCGCCGGATCCGATCTTGCCGCGGTGCGCACCCGCGCCGACCGGGAGCAGGGGCCGGACGGCGACCGGTTCCGCGTGAACGGCCAGAAGGTGTGGACGTCGGGCGCGGCGGTGGCGGACTATGGCATGCTGATTGCCCGCACCGACTGGGACGCCCCCAAGCACAAGGGCATCAGCTTCTTCTTCCTGCCGATGAAGCAGCCCGGCGTGGAGGTGCGGCCGCTGCGGCAGATCACCGATGAGGCGCATTTCAACGAGGTGTTCATCACCGACGCCTTCGTTCCAGCCGCGAACCTGCTTGGCCCGCTGAACGGCGGCTGGGGCGTGCTGCAGACGGCGCTGGCCTATGAACGGTCGGTGATGGGCGACGCCGCGCGCGGCCCCCGCAGCGGCAAGGCCGGGCCGAAGGGCGACGGCGCGCTGGTGGAACTCGCGCGGGAGGCGGGCGTGCTGGACGATCCGCTGATGCGCCAGGATATCGCGCAGGTGACCGCGTGGAAAATCCTGAACCGGCTGAACAACGCCCGCGCCAAGGCCGATCTGAAGCGCGGCACCTCGTCGCCGATCATGTCGCTCGGCAAGCTGGCGATGAGCCGTATCCTGCACCAGGAAGCCCGGCTGCGCACGCAGATGCTGGGGGCGGAAAGCCTGCTGGAGGGGCCGGACCACCCCCGGGCCGAGGACGCCAACTTCCTGAGCCTGAACGCCTATTTCACCTCCATCGGCGGCGGAACGGATCAGATCCAGCGCAATATCATCGGGGAGCGGGTGCTGGGCCTTCCCAAGGAGCCGGAGATCGACCGCGAAATGCCCTTCCGCGAGGTGAAGAGCGGCTGACGAACGCGCCTCTCGACACCGGCACGCCGCCTGCCTAGCAGGGGGCGATGGGTGAAGACGGGTCTCGCGCGGGGGATGGGTGGCGGTTCTGGATCGACCGGGGCGGCACCTTCACCGACCTTGTCGCCCGTGCGCCCGATGGCCGCCTGCACACGCTGAAGCTGCTGTCGGAAAACCCCGAGCGCTATGCCGATGCCGCCGTGGAGGGCATCCGCCGCCTGCTGGGCATCGGCGGCGGACCGCTGCCGCCGGGCCTCGTCCATGACGTGCGCATGGGCACCACGGTCGCCACCAACGCCCTGCTGGAACGCAAGGGCGAGCCGACGGTGCTGGCGATCACGCGCGGCTTCGGCGACGCGCTGCGGATCGGCTGGCAGGCCCGGCCCGAGCTGTTCGCCCGGCACATCCGCCTGAACAGCCAGCTGCACGACCATGTGATCGAAGTGGATGAACGGGTGCGGGCGGATGGCACGCTCGACCGGCCGCTGGACGAGGCGGCGGCCCGCGCCGCCTTCGCCGCCGCCCGCGCGCAGGGCTATCGCGCCATCGCCATCGTTCTGATGCACGGCTGGCGCTTCCCGGCGCATGAACTGCGGCTGGCCCGGCTGGCGCAGGAGGCGGGGTTCACGCAGGTCTCCGTCAGCCACCAGGTGGGCGCGCTCATCAAGCTTGTCGGGCGCGGCGACACCACCGTTGCCGATGCCTATCTGTCCCCCATCCTCGCCGCCTATGTGGATCGCGTCGCCGGCGAACTGGGGGCGGCGACGTCGCTGACATTCATGCAATCGTCCGGCGGGCTAACCGAGGCGCGCGCCTTCCGGGGCAAGGATGCGATCCTGTCCGGGCCTGCGGGTGGCGTCGTCGCCATGGCGGAAACGGCGAAGGCGGCCGGGTTCGACCGCGCCATCGGCTTCGACATGGGCGGCACCTCCACCGATGTCTCCCAATTCTCAGGCGATTACGAACGGACCTCGGATTCGGTCGTGGCGGGCGTGCGGCTGAGGGCGCCGATGCTGTCGATCCACACGGTGGCGGCCGGCGGCGGCTCCATCTGCCGCTTCGATGGCGGCCGCCTGCGCGTGGGGCCTCAATCGGCGGGCGCCGTGCCCGGCCCGGCCGCCTATCGCCGGGGCGGCCCGCTGACAGTGACGGACTGCAACGTCATGCTGGGGAAACTCAGCCCGGAGTTCTTCCCGGCGGTGTTCGGCCCGGGGGCGGATCAGCCGCTGGACGCCGGGATCGTCAGCGCCCGGTTCGAGGCCATGGCGGCCGAAGTGGCAGCGGCAACCGGGCGGGCCGTGACGCCCGCCGAGCTGGCCGAAGGCTTCGTCAGCATCGCCGTTCAGCACATGGCAGAGGCGATCCGCGCCATTTCCATCCAGCGCGGCCATGATGTCACGCGCTACATCCTCAACTGCTTCGGCGGCGCGGCCGGGCAGCACGCCTGCCTCGTCGCGGATGCGCTGGGCATGACCAAGGTGCTGCTGCATCCGTTCGCCGGCGTGCTGTCGGCCTGGGGCATGGGGCTGGCAGAGGTCCGCTGCATCCGCCAGCAGACGGTCGCGCGCCCGCTCGACCCTCAGGCAGACGCGGAACTCGCCGTCGAGGTTGCCCGGCTCGACGCGGCGGCGCGTGCCGACCTTGTTGCCCAGGGGTTCGATGCGTCGGCGCTGAAGGCCGTCGCCCGCGCGGAGGTGAAGTTCGCCGGATCGGACACGCCGCTGACGGTGGCGTTCGGCCCGGCGGCCCGGATGGCCGCCGACTTCGAGGACCAGCACCGCCGCCGCTTCGGCTTCTTCGCGGCCGACAAGCCGCTGGTGGTGGAAACGCTGGAGGTGGAGGCGATCGCCCCGTCCGGCCAGGCCCCGTCGGCGGCAACGGCGGACCCCGGCGATGCGCCACAGCCGGTCACGCGGCTGCCGGTGCGGATGGCCGGGGCGGATCATGATGCGCCCGTCTACCGGCGCGCGTCGATGACACCCGGCCATGCGATCGACGGCCCCGCGATCCTGCTGGAGGACACCGGCACCACCATCGTGGAGCCGGGCTGGCGCGCGGCCGTCGATGCCGCCGCCAACCTGCTGCTGGACCGGGTGGTGCCGCTGCCAGCGCGCGCGGCCGCCGGAACAGATGTCGATCCCATCCTGCTGGAGCTGTTCAACAGCCGCTTCATGGCCTGCGCGGAACAGATGGGCGAAGCGCTGTGCGCCACCGCCCATTCGGTCAACATCAAGGAGAGGCTGGATTTTTCCTGCGCCCTGTTCGATGCGACCGGGGCGCTGATCGCCAATGCGCCGCATATCCCGGTGCATCTGGGTTCGATGGGCGAAAGCATTCGCACGGTGATCGCATCGCGCGGCGGGCGGATGGCGCGCGGCGACGCCTATATGCTGAACGCCCCCTACAATGGCGGCACCCACCTGCCCGACATCACCGTGATCATGCCGGTGTTCCTGGATGCGGATGCTGAGCCCGCCTTCTTCGTGGCGGCGCGCGGCCATCATGCGGATGTGGGCGGCCTCACGCCCGGCTCGATGCCGGCCTCCTCGCGCACGGTGGCCGAGGAAGGGGTGCTGATCGACGATTTCCTGCTGGTCGAGGCGGGGCAACTGCGCGAGGCGGAGACGCGGGCGCTCTTCGCATCCGGCCCCTTCCCGGCCCGCAACATCGATCAGAACATCGCCGATCTGAAGGCGCAGGTCGCGGCCTGCGCGCG